>CAZFKA010000007.1:0-35294 GCA_964519155.1 uncultured Bifidobacterium sp.
GGTTTATACCGTTCAATTCTCGCCAACATGGTGAAAGGTGTTACCGAAGGGTATACGCGAAAACTCGAATTGGTTGGGGTAGGGTACAAAGCGGCTAATCAAGGGAATATTCTCGATCTGGCATTGGGTTATTCACACAATATCATTTTTGAAATTCCCCAAGAGTTAAAGGTGACAACCCTGACGGAAAAAGGGGCCAATCCGATGATCACGTTGGAAGGTTCAGACAAGCAATTGATCGGACAAGTGGCAGCGAAAATCAGAAGTTTACGCAAACCAGAACCATACAAAGGAAAAGGGGTGAAATATGAAGGTGAATTTATCAGACGTAAAGCAGGTAAATCAGCCGGTAAATAAAACTAAACATTAAACAGAAAATGGTTACAGTCATTTTCAATAAACAATAGAAACCATGAACGTAAAAGTAAGCAGAAAGCAAAAATTAAAATGGCGAATCCGCAAAAAGGTGTCCGGTACCGCTTCACGTCCTCGTTTAGCTGTATTTCGCAGTAACAAAGAGATCTATGCACAATTGATCGATGATACTGCCGGTGTTACACTCGCTGCTGCCAATAGCCGCAATAAAGATACCGCTAATGAAGGTAACAAGGTTGAACGGGCAAAAGCCGTTGGTCTCGCTTTGGCCGGTATTGCTCAGGCTAAAGGAATTGAAACCTGCGTATTTGACCGTGGGGGTAATTTATATCATGGTCGTATCAAAGCCTTGGCAGAAGGTGCCCGTGAAGGAGGTCTGCAATTTTAATCAAATTATACTTTAATACTCCGCTGGGCGGAAAAAATATAAAAAGAAATGTCTAAAACAGAAACAAACAGAGTAAAATCAGGCGAGATTGAATTGGTAGAGAAAGTAGTGGCCATCAACCGTGTGGTAAAAACAACCAAAGGTGGTCGTACATTCAGCTTTTCAGCCCTGGTAGTGGTAGGCAATGGTAATGGTGTAATTGGTCATGGTTTGGGTAAAGCCAAGGAAGTTCAAATGGCTATCCAGAAAGGGATCGATGATGCTAAAAAGAATTTGGTGCGTGTTCCTATCTTACACGGTACTGTTCCCCACGAACTGTTTACAAAAGCAGGTGCAGCCAAAGTGATGATCAAACCGGCTTCTCATGGTACCGGTGTAATTGCAGGAGGCAGTATGCGTGCAGTATTGGAAAGTGCCGGTGTTACCGATGTGCTGGCCAAATCATTGGGATCTGCCAATCCGCATAATGTGGTTAAAGCTACTATTGCTGCGCTGTCGCAAATGCGTGAACCCATTCAGGTGGCAAAAGACAGAAACATTGGTCTGAAAAAAGTATTTAACGGTTAAAATCATCATATTGATCAGCAAACCGGCAAAGAGATTTTCTGCTGCTGCTGATCAACATTCAAATTGTTTAAAATGAGCAAAGTAAAAATAACACAGGTAAAGAGTTCCATCGATCGCCCGGAACGTCAAAAAGCTACATTGCGAGCACTGGGTCTCAATAAGATCAGCCAGACCGTAGAACATGAAGCGACTCCACAAATATTGGGCATGATCAAAAAAGTTGAACATTTAGTAAAAACGGAAAATAACTAGTCATGAATTTACATACATTGAAGCCCGCTGAAGGCGCTACACATAGACAAGGAAAAAGATTGGGTCGCGGTAATTCGTCCGGTAAAGGTGGTACCTCCACCAAAGGTAACAAAGGTGCGCAATCACGTGCCGGTCACAACTACCGCAGAGGAAGTGAAGGCGGACAAATGCCTTTGCACCGTCGTTTGCCTAAACGTGGATTCAAAAATATCAATCGAATCGATTATAAAGTTTTGAACCTCGAACAAATCGACGCGATCGCAAAACGCTACGAGATCACCGAAATTTCACCCGAAACTTTATATGTTATCGGTTTGCTCAACCGAACTGACCTAATCAAAATTTTGGGTAAAGGTGAACTGAATACCAAACTGAACTTCAGGGTCAACGGGGTAAGCGAATCAGCCAAAAAGGCGATCGAGGCTGCCGGTGGAACCATTGAAATCGTATAAACACCAACTCTTTTATTTCTGCACGAGGGCTTGGACTGCAATATCTCAAGTATCGGCCGGGACCCAAAAAATAAAAATAAATTAGTTTGATAAAAGCAATTTAAAAGATTAAATTGCACCCCTAAAATTAGAACAAAGAAGTCGAATGAAAAAAATAGTTGATACGCTTAAAAATATTTGGAGTATAGATGAATTGAGAAATCGTATCATCTTCACACTTACCTTGTTATTGGTATACAGGGTTGGTTGCCATATCGTTTTGCCGGGTATTAATCCGAACGACCTCGTGACCAATACTTCACAGAACGGTTTACTGGGTCTTTTTAATATGTTTGCAGGCGGAGCATTTAATAATGCTTCTATTTTCGCATTGGGCATCATGCCCTATATCTCTGCCAGTATCGCTATGCAGCTCGCGCAAATTGCTATACCACAATTGCAGAAAATGTCGAAAGAGGATAGCGGCCGTAAAAAAATCAATCTGATCACTCGTTATGTTACCGTTGCCGTTACGTTGTTTCAGGCTATCGGATATATCACTTACCTCCGCAGTCAAAATGGTAACGCTATTATGTTCAACACCCTGTCATGGTCGTTGTGCACGGTGGTGATCCTTACGACAGGTACATTATTTGTAATGTGGTTAGGTGAAAAAATCACTGATAAAGGTATTGGTAACGGTACGTCGCTCATCATCACAGCCGGTATCATCGCTCGTCTTCCATCATCTTTGGCGCAAGAGTTTGCTTCGCAACCCGTACTGGTTTTTCTGATTGAAATTGCCGTTATGGTACTCGTGATCATGGCCATTATCTTGCTGGTACAGGGCACCCGTCGTATCCCACTGAATTATGCCCGTCGTATAGTGGGTGCTTCCAGTGCTAAGGATATCTCAGGAAACCGCGATTTTATTCCTATTAAAGTAAACAGCTCAGGGGTGATGCCTATCATCTTCGCGCAAGCTATGTTGTTTATTCCTTCTACAATTGTTGGATTTTCGAATACCGAAACCGCTCAAGGTATTTCAAAAAGCCTGAGCAATCCGGGATCCATGTTGTACAATATTATTTATGCCATTTTGGTGATTGGGTTTACGTATCTCTATACCGCCCTGATCTTTAATCCTACACAAATGGCTGATGATCTGAAACGAAATAATGGTTTTATACCGGGTATTAAGCCGGGACAAGACACTGCAGATTATATCGGTGCTATTATGGATCGTATTACCTTGCCAGGCGCTATTTTTCTTGCACTCATCGGTATCATGCCGGGTGTTGCGGGTCAGTTGCATATAACGCAAGGTTTTGCCAGTTTCTATGGCGGTACATCAATGCTGATCATGGTGGGCGTAGTACTCGATACCTTACAACAGATCGAAAGCCAATTGCTGATGCGTCATTACGATGGTTTGATGAAAACCGGTCGTATTACGGGACGTCAAACGGTTTCAGCAGGAGTATAATTTAACCATAATATTAAGGGAAAGCGCTCTTCGGAACGCTTTTTTTTTGCTTTTAATTCCCTTGTTCAAACATCTCTTTTAAGTTGCTTTGATTTATTTTTGCAAAAAATATTAACTTGATCTATTATAAAACAAACGAAGAAGTTGAATTATTGCGTGCAAGCAATAAGTTGGTATCGAATACGATTGCCTTATTAGCCAGCGAAATCAAACCGGGGGTGAGTACTTTAACCCTCGACAAGTTGGCTGAGGAGTTTATCCGCGATCATGGAGCCAAACCGGCGTTCAAAGGATATAAAGGTTTTCCTTATACATGTTGTATCAGCGTAAATGACGCCGTAGTGCATGGTTTCCCCAATAGTGAAGCTTTGCAGGAAGGTGATATCATCAGTGTCGATACCGGTGTAATACTCAATGGCTATGTTGGCGATAGTGCCTATACTTTTGCCATCGGTGAAATTGATAACGAGAATGCTCAATTGCTGCGGGTAACGAAAGAATCGCTGTACAAAGGAATCGAGAAGGCAATTGTCGGCAACCGTATTGGTGATATCAGTTGGGCAATACAGGAGCATACCGAAAAAAAACATGGGTATGGTGTTGTAAGAGCACTTACCGGCCATGGTATCGGACGTAGTCTGCACGAAGATCCTGAAGTTCCCAACTATGGCAAACGGGGCAATGGACTCAAATTGCAAGATGGGCTGGTTATAGCCATAGAACCAATGATCAACAGGGGGACACGTGAAGTATATGTCGGCGACGATGATTGGACAATTTACACCAATGATCAGTCAATGTCAGCGCATTTTGAACATTCAATTGTGGTGCGAAAAAATAAAGCCGATATTCTTTCCACCTTCGAGCCGATCGAACAGGCTGAAAAAGCTAATCCCGCTTTGTTTGATGCACATACCACCACGGCTGCTACCGTGTAAGCCCGGCTGTTTACCGTTGCTTATTTCTCTTGCGAATAGTCGTTTTTGCTCCGCCCTTTGTGGTGCTACTCTTCACTCGAATGTTTGATTGCATTTTATTTTTGCTTGCCCATAATTGGATAGTCGCTTTGCGATCATCTGTGCGCGGAATGGGTTTGAACCGTATCGCGACACTTTTCAAAATTCTGCGATCGCCGGGTAAATCAAGGATACGGCTGTGTTGTTTGGGCTGCAATCTCTGGTTGAGCACGACGGAAAATTTTTCACCATTGTCGAAAGTGATGTCTGCACCCAGTAACTCAAGTTGAACAGCACCCAAACGGAAATGCAGTGAAGCAAATTTTTCTTTTTCGTAGATGGGAATTTCAGCACCCATAACATCGAAATTTACTTCTATTTCGGCCAGTTTCTGCCAGGCAAGTTCGTCGGTGGTTTGTAAGGTCGTCGTTTGCGCTTGTGCGCCCAGGTTACAGCAAAACAAAATTGAAATGAACAGAATATTTTTCATGGGTATTGTTTTTGAATGAAAGCCTTTTTTTCCTTACAAAGTTCTTCAGCAAAACCAGCAAGGCGTTATACTTTAGCGTCATTATTTTATACCATTTGCTAAAAGACGATATACAAAGCAGTTCCCTTGGGGTAGGAGTAGTGCGTGGTAGGCGATGCTTTTCGATACCGGGAACGGGGAGCCGGATTGCGTGGGATCCTAAACTTTCTCGACCCCCAGAAGTGGTTTATCGTAAAGCTAGTCGGGATTGACATTAGCACAATAAAGCCTGGGGTTTTCACAGCCGGTTTTCGTATAGCCGTAAGGAAGTAAATGATTTTTTTCGCTTATTTCAACACAATTTTTTGAACAAAATTTTCATCCCCCCCCGAGATCAGAAGAAAATACCCTCTGAAATTTTCGGAAAATGATAATGTTGCTCAACAGCATTGATACGGTACGATTTGAGGTTTCGGATGCTTTCAATTTTTACGTTGCATATTGTTTCAAGTATTTTGTCGGCACCTTGTCGGTCAACCAAACACCATTATCTGAAATAAAAAACTGAAAATTATCGTTATACATTTGTTCAGCAAGGACTTGAAATACAAATGGTTTTCCATGTCGTTGTCCAACTTTCATCGCTGTTGTCAGGTCGCTACTCAAATGTACATGTTGTCTGTTTCGTTTTTCAAGGCCATTGGCTAAAATAGATTGAACAATTTTCTCGGCTGTACCGTGAAATAAGATCGCTGGCGGTTTTTCGTTTACATAGCCTAATTCTATTTCAATCGAATGGCCCTGGCTGGCTCTGATTTTTTCAAACGTTTCATTAAATGCGAATCGCTTTTTTGAATTTGTTTCAACGATATGATTTAATGTTGGTCTGTCTAACTTTATGCCGAAATGATTTACTTGTTCAATTAATTCATCAACGTCAACCCATCCATTGCGGTCAAGCCGAATGCCAATTGTTTCCGGTTGATGCCGCAGTACCAAACTTAAAAACTTACTTATATTTTTTTCTTTCGTGTGCATACATTTTACCCAAAGCTAAGAATTTTCACAAAGCGACAAGTAAAGGGTTAACTTACACGCAAACAGATTTTCTTAATATTATCTATTTTAGTGTGAGATAAAGTGTGGGTGCGAAGAAAAAATCAGTGGTTGCATACGCACTTCTTGGCTCACACTCACACTGATTTTTGAGATCCGGATTGGATTATTTTCTATGATCCTTTAGGGGGGCGTCTACAAATTTCAGCCTTCCATCACTTCGTGCGTGTAGGGCTTTATTCTTTTTTTCATTTTGCCAAACACTTGGTTTGCCCAATTCTCAAAACAATAAAGCCCCAGGCTATCGCCGAAGGCTTTTCATTTGTGATCCGGATTGGATTCGAACCAATGACCTACAGCTTAGAAGGCTGTTGCTCTATCCAGCTGAGCTACCGGACCGTTTTGGGTGGGCAAAGGTAGGAAAAAAAAATTAATTCACAATCCTATTCCATAACCAGCTTTTGTTGAGCGGTACCAACCAGGCGGTTTCCAATTTCTCTTTGCAGTCAACCGTATTATTAAACAATAATGTGTCTGTTTCAATATATCCTTTTTCCAATGCGTATTTTACTTGCTGCATGGGTAAAGGCTGTGGTTTGCCTTCGACCAAAAATGTGATCGTCAAGCGATCGAAAAGATCAACCTGATATTGTCGTTCAAAACTCTTGATCACCCTTACCATACCATCGGTACTGCAACCGCTCACACCACTATAGTTTTCGTCAGCCATCACCACCACAAACTGCTGAAACACCAATTTGGCCCATCCCTTAACCGCATGACCATGCGATTGCCATTGAATATAAAAATTATGCAATTGCTCATTGATCTCAGTCTCTTCTTGCGCCGAAAATGGTCTACTACTTTGGTAAATCCAGACCCTGGAACTTGGGGAAAAGTCGGGCGGGAGAATGTTTGATAGGATGTCTGTCATAGCGTCTTACTTTTGCAAATCTACAAGGAATTTTTGGTGTTGGCTGCCCAGTAGGTAAATAAAAAAGACGCCATCAACGAACTGAAAAACGCTTTGATGAATATTTGAAGGAGGGATGGAGAATCAGCACTTTTCAAAAACGCAATTTGCTCAACTATCCCCAAAATCAACAGAAGTGCCACGCCAAAAATTAAGAAATTGACTAAAAAAAATTTCCACCACCAAAACCTGAAGATATGTTTTTCATTTTTATCGAATACCATTGATGAGCAATTGAGTATCAAAGGTAAACAAATATCGATGGTCCACACAAATACGTTTTGTAACATACGCTGTGCGCTTGCCGGCACCCGCGATCGTTGGAATTTCCGTTTTTTTCGGAGACAAAAACTAAATCGATTTTGCAATCATTTCCGCGATGTCAAGCGCCTGAATCTCGTTTTCCTTTTCGCTGTTTTTTAAGCCATCGCTCAACATAGTTAGGCAAAAAGGACAATTCGATGCTACGACCTTGGCACCACTTTCCAATACATCTTTGGTCCTTTCCAAATTGATACGGATCTCACCGGGTTCATCTTCTTTAAACATCTGGGCACCACCGGCTCCACAACACAATCCATTTGTGCGGCAGCGTTTGAGTTCAACCAGATCAGCATCCAGGGAATGCAACACTTCACGTGGTGCTTCATAAATATTGTTGGCCCGCCCGAGATAGCAACTGTCGTGATAGGTGATTCGTTTCCCTTTAAATTCTCCTCCATCCTTTAATTTCAATTTACCATCAGCAATAAGTTGTTGTAAAAAAACAGCGTGAGAAATCACCTCATAATTTCCACCCAATTCAGGATATTCATTTTTTAAAATATTGAAGCAATGCGGACAAGTGGTTACAATTTTTTTTACACCATACATATTCATGGTTTGGATATTATTGTAAGCCATCATTTGAAATAAAAATTCATTTCCGGCCCGTCGTGCAGGATCTCCTGTACACATTTCTTCTTTCCCCAATATCGCAAATTGAATACCCACATGGTTGAGGATGTCGGTAAACGCCCGCGTGACTTTTTGCGCGCGCTGATCGAAACTTCCGGCACACCCTACCCAGAAGAGGATTTCAGGGGTTTCGCTATTTGATTGGTAATCGGCATATGTTCTTATTCGCATGAAACTTAGTATTTTGTTGGCTATTGACAATGGACAGTAAGCCTTGTCAGTTGAGCCGGTTATTTTTTAAATATGTAGATTTTTTTTTAAAAGCAACTATTTCTTTAACACCAACCATTATATCTGTTATTTTTTGTTTTAATCTATTATTTATTCGATAATCAATTTCGCCTTTTCAACATCAACAGTTTTTGTCCGCCTAATCATCATGCTTTGTGTTAATGTAACTCATGAACCCCAAATTCCTGCCCACTGTCTACTGATCAACCCACGCGTCCCTGTCATCCGGACTAAACTTCCAGGGAGCCATATTGTTTTCAATATTGCCAAACATCATATTCCATTCCTGGGGAGCGTTGCTTTCTTCCATTACCAGATTGCGTCGCAATTGTAGAATGATGTCGAGGGGTGAAATACTCACTGGGCATTCTTCCACACAGGCATTGCAGGTTGTACAAGCGCGCAATTCTTCAGTACTGATGTAATCATGCAATAGCGATTTTCCGTCGTCTTGAAAGCGTTTGTTGAGGTTGATATTTTTGCCAACTTCTTCCAGGCGGTCACGGGTATCCATCATGATCTTGCGTGGGGACAACTTTTTACCGGTTTCATTTGCCGGGCAGGCTGCACTGCACCGTCCGCATTCCGTACAGCTATAGGCGTCCAATAGATTTTTCCAACTTAGATCCATCACATCTTTGGCGCCGAATTTCATCACCGCTTGAGCATCTGACTGGGTAGGGGCCAGTTCAGGCTGCATCATATACAGAACCTCATTTTGAATATCTTTCATGTTTTTCATTTTGCCTTTGGCATCCAGCCGGGCATACCAGGCATTGGGGAAAGCCAATACGACATGCAAATGTTTCGAATACGGCAAATAATTCATGAATACATAGATACCGGCGATGTGCATCCACCAGCAAAACCGTTCAATACCGATCAAGGTTGATTCAGGAAGATTTTCGAAAAGGGGTGCAATAAATTGCGATATCCAAAAAGGGCCGGTTTGGATATAATGAGTAGCTCCCAGACGTTGTAAATTCAGGTCGCAGGCATTCATCACGAGAAAGAGGGTCATCAAAACGATCTCGAAACTTAAAATGTAGTTGGCATCGCTGCGGGGCCAGCCACCCAATAATTCACCTTTGTTCAGCCGTTTTACCTTCACTATATTTCTGCGAACAAGAAAGATGATACAAGCCACTAAAACCAAAAATGCCAGTATTTCAAAAATGCCTATGAGAAATGTATAAAGTGTACCTAAAAAAGGAAAAAATAAGCGATGATGACCCGTAAGGCCATCCAGGATGATTTCGAGTATTTCGATATTGATGATGATAAAACCGGCATATACAAAAAAGTGCAATACGGCTACGAGTGGGTTTTTAAACATTTTTTTCTGCCCAAAGGCATTGAGCAATAAGTTGCGCCAACGTTGTGCAGGCTGGTCGCTCAGGTCTTCGTCTTTGCCTAGCAGAATATTTCTCCTGATCTCCATTACTTTTTTGGTAAATAAAAAAATGGCGAAAGCCGTAATGGTGAAGAAAAGAATCTGTTGAGCCAATTGCATAAGCGCGGATTATGTTTACGAACACAAATTTAAACTTAATGTTCAGATTTTTGCAGACATATTACCGAAAAATGACCGGTGATGCTGGTCCGCTGCAGAAAAAACTCAATCAATTCCTAATTTGAGGGTTTCATTGATCTGCGGGTGTCTGGAAAGCGGGATGTGAAAGAAATGAGTTGCCACACGTTGCTGTATAGTTTGCAATCCCGGTATTTATTTCAGTTTGTATAGATTATTTTTACCCCGATATACTTTCTTCAGTGAGCATTGGCTGTTGATGATGTTTGCTTAAACGAAATATTTTAAACTGATTTTTTTTGACCCATTTAATTTTCAATATCAATAAGCGTTTGCCCCGGTATAGTGCTTTATTCACGCTAATATTGGTATTTATATTTGTGCAGTTGAAATTTATCAGGCTTGATTTGTGGAACGATGAAATTTACACCTTTAAATTTTTTATTCTCAAATCGTATCATACTATTGTCAGCGACTACCATGTGCCGAACAATCATATCTTACAAAGTCTGATATATAAAGCTTATCTGCAGTTGTGGGGAATCGATACCTTGAAGGAAGTGATGAATAATGTTGTAAAGCTGCGCGCGCTGCAACTACTTTTCGGGTTAATTACCCTCATTTATCTGTACCGTGCTGTTTGCCTTATGGTCAATGAGAGAGTAGCCCTGCTGAGTGTACTCGTTTTAATAACGACAATACCGTATAATAATTTTGTATTGCAAATACGCGCATACAATATTTCAATGATGCTGGAGGTTATAATTCTCTACTACATGGTGAGCTATGTGCAAAATGCCCGTTTGAAAAATCTATTTTTCGTCGCTATATCGGTGTCGTTGTTGATGTATGCTGTCCCCTCTAACCTATATGTATTGTTGGGGATCATCTCTTTTTTGGGGCTTGCGATTCTTGTTGGTCTGCTTGGCGCGCATGAGTTGTTGAGTTGTTCGCCAAAACGAATGTTCACCCTGTTGATCACAGTTGTGTTAGGCATTGCCATGTCATTTGTATATTATTTTCCGGTTTTTAAGCAGGTCTTTTCAAACGAATATGTTACGTACATCCCTTTTCTCGTTTCTAATATTAAAGAATATGCGCCAAGGGTTTTGCATGATTTCAATTCAAACAGATTGATTCTTGCTTTGATTTGTCTATTGTTTGCAGCGCTGTCTCTCAGAAAATATAGTACATACAGTAAATGGATGCTGTTTATCTTATGGGTATTTATGATACCTTTTTTAATTGTGTTTGTATTGGGCAATAATGTACCCGACCGTGTATTTGTCACCCTGGTTCCTTTTTATGCGACCGTATTTGGTTATGGTTTATATTGTTTGTTTACCTATTTTACGAGACCTTTTTGGTTGTATCCGGCTTTTTTGGGGTTGATGGCAAGCTACTTATTTTTAAATCTTTACTTCGAATACAAGATGGTGGACAATAGAATATTGAACGATATTGAGCAGCATGACCGTAAGCAGGATTTGTACTATAATTACTATCTTGCTCATTTTCACCCCCTGACCGAAATGAAAAATATAGCCAATAATCCGTCTTTCAATCGTTTGCCTGTTGTGATTGTTGGTTGTGAACCGCACGATATTCCACATTACCTTGAAGAGTATGGCATGGGATATAGCCAATCATTGGTGGCCAAAGACAGCTTTAGCAATCTGTTCGACAGTTTTTTGATCGTTACAAATCACCCTAATCATTTGATTACCGATTCATTGCATGCATTGAGGCAGATCAGTAAACACCACTGCTATCATACTTTTTTTTTAGAAACTAAACGAAAAAAGAATTGAAAGCGAAGTACTTTATTATGGCGACGCTGACTTCCCTATTGATGACGATCGCCATCTTCATCCTCCATACCAATCATAATTTGAGGAGTATGATCAATCTTGAAGTAGATACCAATCATGTAATTTCTGATTCATATTTGACAACGGTCGTTGAATATCACAAGGAATTGTTTGATTTCGCCAAACGTCCTTTGACTACTTTTCTTGTTGAAAAAACATCATCTATCGTACGCATTGGTATTGGTGAGTCGTTTGTGTTGGTCAATTTTTTGTTCCTTTTTTTGAATGGTATGCTGCTCTACTTATTGTCTGCCAGGCATTTTTGCAATAGCCGGCAGGGTGTGATCAATGTGCTGATGTATTATTTGAGTTTTTCAGTTCTTTTTACTTTTTTCATACCGGTCTACAGTTACGACGAGCCCATTCAGTATTTTTTTATTTTTGGTACCCTGGTCTGTTTTTTCGAAAAATGGTGGCTAGCGTTTATCGTCTGTGCTTTTCTGGCCTTGGTTGCGCGCGAAACCAGCATACTGATTCTTGCAGGCTTGTTTATTTTGTCTGTCAAACGGCATGACGCTAAAATCAAAATGTTTGTGTGTTTTGCTGCCCCCATGATTTTGTATGGTTTTTTTATCTATTATTTTATCGAGTCAAAGCATTTGTGGACGACACTGAAAGCCGATACTACAGCCCGGCAGATGGCCTTTTTTAATAATTTTGCAGATGCTCAATATGCTTTAGAAACTATTTTTGCAGTTATCAATTCATCGTTGGTTCCGGTATATTTTATTTGTATGGTCAAAAGGCAGCTAAAGGATGTTGCGTTGAAAACTGTTTTGAATATTATTCTCATGATATTTTTACTGAATACCATCATCACGATTATGTTGACGTCGGCACGGGAAACTCGTTTGTTTAATTTGCCTTTTGTCATGTTTTATCCAGTTTCCTACCTTGTTGTTTTTGAACTAAAACGCGTTTTCACCCGGGCAAATATTTATAATAAGTTTTCGCGATTACCTACTTGGATGATTTTTGTTGGAGGTACCGTGTTGATCTATATTTTCTCGGTAAAAATTTTTAAAACCACGATCGGTATTGGATCAGACGATTTGTTCAATGAATATTCATTTTTCATCATGATGTTTGTTTTTTTACATAATTTGCTACAAAAAGAACGCAAATTAGCGCAACCCAATCAAGTGCCGGAATAGAGACTTTCAGATCTAATCTTTGTTTAATAAATACACTTTAGCCAAAACTATCTGCTATTTTTGCATAAATTTTGTCATGAATAAAAAGCTACAGATCATGGATGCCACGCAGGCTGAAATGAAACTTAAACGAATCGCCTATGAAATCGTAGAAAATAATATCAGTCAACGGCAGATCGTGTTGGCCGGTATTCGGGAAAACGGGGTGGTGGTGGCCGAGCTGCTAAGAAGTCAGATTGCGGATATCAGTAAGCTTGAAGTCAGCGTCATCACCATACAAATTAATAAGCAAGATCCGATCGACGGATTTATCGAAGAATCATTTGACCCCGCCGGCAAAAATATCATCGTGGTGGATGATGTCGCTGATTCGGGAAAAACAATGATGTTTGCCTTAAAGCCCTTCTTACACAAAATTCCGAATAGTATACAGGTGGCGGTTCTTGTCGACCGCAAACATAAACAATACCCGATCACCGCCGATTATACTGGGTTGCAATTGTCAACAACGGTTCAGGAAAATATTCGGGTTGTATGCGACAACGGAAAAATAAGCGGGGCCTATGTGATCTAAACTTTGCCAGCAGCCCTCAATTGCTTAAATAATTTGAATCCGTGTTTGACAAAAGAAAACGTTTTCACACTTGCGGTTCCTCCTACGCGGTCGCGAAAATGGATGGGTATCCATTTGATCTTTGATATACGCTGACAACAGACGCTCACAAATATATTGGCCAGATGAAAATCTTTGGGTACCTGATACACAAATTTTTTTAATACTTCGGCATGCATCAAGCGGTAGGGGACATTCGGGTCGCGTACCCAGGTAAAGGTGGCCAGAAAGGTAAACAAGGTGACAAAATACGAAACGATCGTTCGTTGTAATCCGTCGTCACGTTGGGTGCGACTGCCATAAATGTTGCGGTACTGCTCAGTCAGCGGAATAAATTTTTCAAAAAATCGAGCATCACATTGTCCGTCACTGTCGATCTGAAATACCCAATCGGCGTTGTTTTCCAGAGCAATCTGGTAACCCAGCACACAGGTTTGTCCATGTCCTGAATTTGCTTTTTCGACTATTTTAATATTTTGATTATTTTTTGCTAAATTACTGATTATCAGAGAAGTAGAATCTTTACTTCCATCATTAAGCAAGCATAGGGTGTAAGTTAGATGTAGCTTTTCAAACATGGAAACCCATTCCTGAACCACCGGGCCGATTGCTTCTTCCTCATTATAAACCGGCATGATGACCCACAGATTACGAATTGCCATGTTTCGATTTTAAAAGCTCAAATGTACGCAATGCGTTTTCAATTACCTCATCGGTATTGAAGTATTTATACTCGGCGAGTCGCCCGCAAAAATATACACCCTTTTTGTCGGTTTCCTGATCGGCAAGTGTTTTATATTGCAAATAAAGATCGTGATTATCATCGGTCGGTATCGGGTAATACGGTTCTCCTTCAGCACGTGGATACTCATAGGAAATCACGGTATGCGGATGTTGCTGACGGGTCACATGTTTGATCTCCACGGTGCGGGTATAGTCGTGCTCGTTCGGATAGTTGATCTGCACATTCTCCTGTACATATTCATGCTCTTTCAACTGAAAATCGAAAGCGAGCGAACGCCAAGCCAATTTGCCGAGCCGGTAATCAAAATACTCATCTACCGGTCCGGTATATACCACCACGGCGGGTCGCTCGGTAATGGACGTAAATTCGGTTCCCAATCGAATATCGATCAGGGGATGCTGGGTCATTTTGGTGAACATCGCTGTGAATCCTTCCTTTGGCGTGAACTGATATTTATGGTCTACATACCGGCAATCATCATTGAACCTAACGGGAATTCGCCCACACACAGAGGGAGACAGGTCGCGTGGATGCATATCCCATTGTTTGAGTGTATAGCCCAAATAAAAAGCTTCATACATATCTCGACCTACTCTTGACAAAACAAACTCTTCTGAGTTTTTGGGGAATTCAATTTTTTCTCTTTTTTCTTCCAACAAGGCGCTGGCTTCCTTCGGCGTCAGGCTTTCTTTACCGAAAAAACGGGCAAGCGTCAACAAATTGATCGGGAATGGAAAATACTCACCCCGCGTATGACTGGTGACAAAATAATTCCCATCGATCCATTCGGTAAATTGTGACAGATAGTTGAGCAATTCTTCACTGTTGGTACGAAAATAATGTGGACCGTATTGATGAATCATCACACCGCTTTCATGAAATCGATCGTAACAATTACCCGCCACATGCGGGCGTTTATCAATCAGCAGTACTTTCCATCCGAGTTGTGTCGCGCAACGTTCTGCAATTACACAACCAACAGGTCCGGCACCCACTATCAAAATATCATAGTCTGAATTCAAAATATTAAGTTTTAACTGAACAGGGTCAATCGGTCAAAAATAAGCAAGCAATAGGCAAATAAAAAAAATATCTGATCGCATACAAATCATTTTTGCCGTTTACAGGCAGAAAAGCTGCGGTATCTCATGTGGGGTAAAAAGCAAGGCTCTTGACAAACCGTTTCATTCAACTCCTACGTCTTGGGAAAAAAAATGGATATGAAAAGAATATTCTTTTTATTCATGATGGCATTTTGCACCCTAAATAGTTTGCAGGCACAACAATATAATTTTATTAAAGTAGCCGGTAATCCCAAGCGGGTCATTCCTGCTCAAAATGGAACTTTTTATAGTGTTGCAGAAATACCCACTTGCCTGGAATACCAGATACATGTCGAATTTTACAATCGTAAAGGTGAATTGCTTTCGTCCTTTCTCTCTGGGTACTTTTACAACAACAGTTCAAGCATTATTCATATTGCCGGGTCAGCATTACCGAACAATCACCTCGCGCTCATTTTCGGAAATATTTTTGGTGATCTGTATGTGTATGAACTGGACAGTAATGCAACTATCATTCATCATAAAAAGTTTCAATATGCGAATACCCCCTATACCTTTCATACCATCATTCCCGTAAACAGCGGGTTTTATCTGGCCGGAAACATGTTCACCCCACTGTCGACCGATAGTTCAAAAGCCATGATCGTTAAATTGAATACCGATCTGAGTCTGCAATGGGCGAGAACCTACCGCATGCAGGGTAATACCGCATCAGCACTTGAATTCAATGTGGTAAAATGGCAGAACCAAAAGCTCGTTTGCGCGGGACATTACTACAAACTTAATCCGGCACCTGTCCGTAAACGCCCTTTGATTTGCGAACTGGATAGCGCGGGCAACCCCTTGCTGGCAAAGTACTTTATGGCCGACTCTTCTTCACCGAACTTTTTTCAGGAATATGACTTTGTGCAAGTTGATTTTACGCCCTCGGGCAGAATTTACCTGCAGGCAGACAATCTTGTCAGTGAACATGCACTGTTTAAACTCGAACCAAATTACCAGCTTGCCTGGCTTAAACATTCATATGCTGGTTATGCTACGGCGATGTGTGCCGGCTACGACGAAGATGTGCTGATCAGTCCTGATTTGTTCATCCGCAACGCCGTATTGCATCTTGATTCGGCTGGAAATGTTATTGCCAACCATGTTACAGCTTCTACCGGTGCCATTGACATCAGTTTGGGGCAAATTAATCAATTGTACCGACACGATTGCGGATTCCTGGCCGCCAATACAAACGGGATGTATAGTCATGTTGGCAAGCAACCTGCTTATTGCGCCGACAGTATCAATAATACGACCATGCCTTATATTTTTCAAACAAATGTGTACGACAAACCGGCATATATTGAAAGCAATGTATTCAACAATTTTTCAGTTACAACGCCGGTTCCTGCGTTCGCTGTATTCGCCGATGCGGTTGTGTCTGTTTGTTCAAATGCATATTCCTGCCAAGGAGGTACTTCAAGCGTTACGGCAACCGAGGTATCCTCACTGACCATCTACCCAATACCGGCTGATGAAACAGTATGGATAAAAATACCTGAAAATGAGGAATTGCTTGAAGTATTGGTGAGCGACATGCTGGGGCAAACCGTTTACGCAAGCACTGGTAAAACAAAAGGTGTTTTAAGGATCAATACGGCATTGTTTGCTGAGGGTGCTTACGCGATTTCCTGTCGCTTGAAGAACTCAAAAGCCGCAAAAATACTGATGATCAAACATGCAAATTGAGCAGCAGTGTTAGCTGTTTACAGTAGGCTAAATTAGCCTTTCATTCAACTCCGCTTTCGCGAAAAGGCTAAATGAAACAAGCCAAATTTAAACGACGCGTTAAGTGTATAATTTTTCTTGAATTGCTTTAGGCATTCCGTCGCTGTTTCGTTACCTTCGCGTCACTTCAAAAACACAGATTATGGCTTTCGACATTGAAATGATCAAACAACTTTATGCAGCTTTCCCCGCAAAGGTGGAAGCCGCCCGTAAAGTTTTGGGTCGCCCATTGACCCTCCCTGAAAAAATATTATATGCGCATCTTGATGCAGACATGACACTCGCCGATTTTCCGCGTTTAAATTCCTATGTCGATTTCAACCCTGACCGGGTAGCCATGCAGGATGCCACAGCGCAAATGGCCTTGTTGCAATTTATGCAGGCTGGCCGACCCAAAGTTGCCGTACCGAGTACAGTTCACTGCGATCATCTTATTGTAGCCAAAACCGGTTCAGCACCTGATTTGGGCACTGCCCTAAAAGACAATGAAGAGGTATTCAATTTTCTGTCTTCCGTTTCTAATAAATATGGTATCGGGTTCTGGAAGCCCGGTGCAGGTATCATTCATCAGGTTGTGTTGGAAAATTATGCAGTCCCCGGCGGTATGATGATCGGTACCGATTCGCATACAGTCAATGCCGGTGGCCTTGGTATGGTAGCCATTGGTGTTGGCGGCGCCGATGCCTGTGATGTAATGGCCGGCTTGCCCTGGGAATTGTTGATGCCTAAGTTGATTGGGGTAAAATTGACCGGGAAACTGAGCGGTTGGGCCAGTGCAAAAGATGTGATTCTGAAAGTGGCCGGTATTCTTACGGTGAAAGGAGGAACCAATGCCATTGTGGAATATTTTGGTGAAGGTGCCGAATCATTGAGTTGTACCGGTAAAGGGACGATCTGTAACATGGGTGCTGAAATTGGGGCAACAACCTCCACATTTGCCTACGACGACAGTATGGAGAGATACCTCAGAAGTACTGCCCGTGCCGATGTGGCCGATTTGGCAAATACCATCAGAGAACATTTACGAGGCGATGCAGAAGTCTATGCAGACCCCGCCCGGTATTTCGACGAAGTGATCGAGATCAATCTCGACGAACTGGAGCCTCATTTGAATGGGCCCTTTACGCCTGATCTGGCAACGCCGATCTCCAAAATGAAGGAGGCGGCAAAACTCAACGCTTGGCCAACGAAAATTGAAGTTGGCTTGATCGGAAGTTGTACCAACAGTAGTTACGAAGATATTTCACGTGCGGTAAGTTTGGCCAAACAAGTGAAAGAAAAAGGTCTTGTACTCAAATCCGAATTTACGATCACTCCGGGATCTGAACAAGTTCGGTATACCATTGAAAGAGATGGATTTCTGGAGATTTTTGATACAATCGGCGCAAAAGTGTTTGCCAACGCCTGTGGTCCCTGCATCGGGATGTGGGATCGTTTGGGTGCTGAAAAGCAGGAAAAAAATACCATTGTTCACTCCTTCAATCGAAACTTTGCTAAACGGGCTGATGGCAATCCTAATACCTACGCATTCGTCGGTTCACCCGAATTGGTGACGGCTTTGGCGATTGCGGGTGATCTCAATTTCAATCCATTGACCGATACCCTAACCAACCAAAATGGCGAACAGGTAAAACTCGACCCACCTTCAGGATTTGAATTGCCGGCGAACGGATTTGCCGTGGAAGACGCCGGCTTTCAGGCACCGGCTGAAGATGGCAGTGGGGTAGAAGTGGTGGTAAAACCCGATAGCAATCGGCTGCAATTACTCGATCCGTTTGCGGCGTGGGAAGGTACCGATTTGAAAGGGTTGAAATTATTGATCAAAGCAAAAGGGAAATGTACGACCGACCATATTTCGATGGCTGGTCCCTGGTTGAAGTTCCGCGGCCATCTCGACAATATCAGTAACAATATGTTGATCGGTGCATTGAATTTCTTCAACGAAAAGACAAACCTTGTAAAAAACCAGTTGACCGGCGTATATGGTCCCGTACCCGAAGTACAACGATCGTATAAAGCGGTGAATGTAGGGAGTATTGTAGTGGGTGACGAAAATTATGGCGAAGGCAGCAGTCGTGAGCATGCCGCTATGGAACCTCGGCATTTAGGGGTACGCGCGGTATTGGTTAAATCTTTTGCCCGTATCCAAGTAATCTATTTGAAAAAGCAGGTAATGCTCGAGTTTACCTTTGATATGAAGGAAGATTATTACAAAATTCTTGAGGATGACAGCATCGATATCGAGGGCTTACTGACCATGGCTCCGTATAAAAAATTGCAATTGGTACTGAATCATAAAGATGGCAGCAATGAAACCATCCAAGTGAATCATTCATACAATGCTCAGCAGATTGAATGGTTCAAAGCCGGTGGTGCGCTAAATATTATTCGTGCAAATGTAGGCTAAGTATAGTTCAGCATTACGCTTAGCGAAAATTGGGTCGATCAGTTGACCCAATTTTTTTTGGGGCAATGCTTGGGTCAATAATCGTTAGGTTGCAAGCACATCAGCAGAAAACGATGTGCATCGTGATTTACCCGGACCCTTGGCCGGTCGAGGTGTGGAAAAATAAGAGACAATACATACGATGTATATCTTTTTCGGTGCGAGCGACTACGACTTATTGATTATCTTTGCTCCTTTAAAAAAATAAAAATGGATCAAAACCAACAAGCGGTACCAAACCAGTTGAATATTGAGTTAAGCGAGGAAATGGCGGAAGGAATCTATGCTAATCTGGCGATCATCACCCATTCAAATGCCGAATTTGTGATCGATTATATCAATGTGATGCCGGGTAGCCCAAAAGCAAAAGTAAAATCGCGCATCATCCTGACACCCCAACATGCAAAGCGTCTTTTGAAAGCGTTGACAGACAATATTAAAAAATTTGAACAAGCTCACGGCACGATCAAAGATGTAGAACCCGTATCAATACCGATGCAGTTTGGTGGTCCGGCAGCCCAGGCATAAGCAAACACTTTATGACAGAAAAAATAATCATCCTCGATTTTGGTTCGCAATATACTCAACTCATTGCCCGTAATATCAGAGAGCTGAATGTATATTGTGAAATAGTACCCTTCAATCATGTACTGACATTCGATGACACGCTCAAAGGCGTCATCCTATCGGGAAGCCCCTGCTCAGTCAATGAAGTCAATGCCCCAGCAGTAGATATTCGTTCAATCAATGCAAAGGTACCGGTATTAGGGCTTTGTTATGGCGCCCAACTTACCACGAATCAATATGGAGGACGAGTTGAACAGTCGTCGTCACGGGAATACGGAAGAGCACAACTCTGCAATATCAGTCATAACTATGCCATTACCGATGGTATTGAGGAGCACAATCAGGTATGGATGAGTCACGCGGATACCATCACTGAAATGGCACCGGATACAGATATTATCGCTCAAACCGAGAGTATCCCGGTGGCGGCCTTCATTATGAAACATACGCCTCATCCGCTATATGGTTTGCAATTTCACCCTGAAGTGACCCATACCGAAAATGGTAAGGTGTTTATCCGAAATTTTATTCTTGATGTGTGTGGTTGTAGTCAAAACTGGACGGCTGCCGCCTATGTTCAGGAGGCCGTTGAAAAAATCAAACAACAAGTTGGAGACCAAAAAGTAGTGATGGCGTTAAGTGGTGGTGTAGATAGTACTGTGGCGGCTACATTGATTCAACAAGCGATTGGCGATCATCTGTATTGTATTTTCGTCGACAATGGTTTATTGCGCAAAGATGAATTTGGCGATGTGCTGGAGGGCTATAAAGTATTGGGATTGAATGTGAAGGGCGTGGATGCTTCTGCACGTTTTTACGACAAGCTGAAAGGGGTCAGTAATCCGGAAGAAAAGCGGAAGATCATTGGCGGATTGTTTATTGATGTTTTTCAGGAAGAAGCTGCTGAAATCAAAGACATTCATTTTTTGGGTCAAGGTACCATTTACCCGGATGTAATTGAAAGTGTCTCTGTCAATGGAGGTCCCTCACAAACGATCAAATCACATCATAATGTTGGAGGCTTGCCTGAAAAAATGCATATGCAATTGGTAGAACCCTTACGTTTATTGTTTAAAGATGAAGTTCGTCGTATTGGTCGTGAATTGGGATTGAACGACGCCTTTTTGCAACGGCATCCCTTTCCCGGCCCCGGTCTTGGCATCCGTGTTTTAGGGGAGGTGACGGCTGAAAAAGTGCAATTGCTGCAAGAAGCCGATGCTGTTTTTATTCGAATTCTTAAAGAAAAAAATTTATACCACGATATCTGGCAGGCCGGTACTATGTTGCTTCCGGTACAAAGTGTCGGGGTGATGGGCGACGAGAGGACCTATGAATTTACCGTTGCTTTGAGAGCGGTTACCAGCGTAGATGGAATGACAGCCGATTGGGCACATATACCCTATGAGGTACTCGCCATGATTTCAAATGAGATCATCAACCGGGTGAAGGGCATTAATCGTGTAGTGTATGATATTAGCTCGAAACCGCCTGCCACTATTGAATGGGAATAATTTTTTATACATTTGCGGATTAATATCCAACTGAAACTTTTTTACGGATGAAATACACAGGTCTATTGCTGATGATGTTGATGCTCACGCTACATAGTGTGGCTCAGCGCAAGATCTTTTATGACGACGAAAAAAAAGATAAGAATGAACAGGCAGCTTACTTCAGTTTTCCCGAGCCCCAACACAGAGATAGATACAATATAGCTGTACTCACGCCTTTGTATTTAGATTCTGTTGATCTGGAGAAAAATCTTGCCCATATCCCTAAATTTATGATGCCGGGTATCGATTTCTATCAGGGAGTACGTATAGCTGCGGATACCCTCAAAAATCAGGGCTTGAAATTTAATTTGTTCATTCACGACAGCAAAGCAAACTATTTTAATGTAAAGCGATTGATAGAAGGCAATAAGCTTGACACCATGGATCTGATTATTGGCAATGCCAGTGTAAGTGATCTGGGTTTACTGGCCGATTTTGCCAAAAAGAAGAAGATCAATTTTATTTCAGCGGTCTCCCCGGCCGATGCCAATCAAACAGCGAATCCTTTCTTTACGATTTTGCAACCCAGGCTGGTGTCGCATATCGAAAAAATGCATGCCAATATAATGCGCCGATATGCCGATAACAATGTGATTTTTGTAACAAAAAAGACAGCGGGCGCGGGGAATGCCGTCAATTATTTCAAAAATGATCCGGTCAACGCGTTACCGGGTCGGTTTTCGGAGTATGAAATGAAAACAGACGATTTAGCATTAGAAGATATTGTTGGTCGAATCGATTCTAACTACCATACCTGTATTGTATTGGGTATTCTCGATGCCGCAATTACTTATAAAACACTGAAGAAACTAGCGACCATCGCTAAGCGTTACCATATCAAAGTATATTGTATGCCAACCGCGGAAGCCATTAAATCGTTGGGTAAAGCAGAAGAGTTTCCGGATATGCCTGTCTTGTATACCTCTTCATACATCATCGATAAAATCACACCCTCGAGTATGTATATAGGCCGAGAATATAAAAGACGCATGGGTACTGCCGCCACTGATATTGTATTTAAAGGATTCGAAAGTCTGTACTTTTTTGCGAAGCTGATGCACAAATATGGTGTGCCGTTTAACGATCATATCAGCGACAATGCCTATTCGTTTATTACGCCTTATAAAATCATGCCGGTGATGGAACGCAAAACCCTCAATTATTTCGAGAATAAATTTTTGTATCTCGTGACGTATGAGAACGGCATCGTTACTTACGAGTAGTTTTTTTAGCTATCCGCTTAGCGTTTTCTTTTTTTGTATCGTCGAAGGCAGTTCTATTCCATCTCCAGTACTAGGAGAGGGATGGAGCGCATGGATCGATGCGGCATAAAAAAAAAGCGCCCATCGCGCTTTTCTGAAATCGTTATTGTCATCAATACTCATCTTCATTGAAGAAAAAATCTTCCTGGGTTGGATAATCAGGCCAAATATCTTCAATACCTTCATAACTCTCTCCCTCATCTTCCAACTCCTGCAAGTTTTCGATAACCTCTATGGGCGAACCGGAACGGATAGCGTAGTCGATCAATTCTTCTTTTGTGGCCGGCCAGGGAGCTTCTTCAAGATGAGAAGCTAATTCTAAACTCCAAAACATATTAGAAAATTATTTAAAGGGGTTTTTGTTAATTTGCGCAAATGTAAGATTTAATTTATAACTTCCAAATCTTTATGTTTGCACTATGTTATCCACAAAAAATATCTCGAAAAGCTTTGGTACACTGCATATTCTGAAGGATATCCGGTTGGACATTCAGCGTGGCGAGATTGTTGGAATAACGGGAGCGTCCGGTACCGGAAAAAGCACCTTGTTGCATATCATAGGTACGCTTGATACACCCGATGCGGGTACCCTGACGATCGATAATACTGATGTGTTTGCATTGCCTTCTTCGCAGCTTGCCCGTTTTCGCAATCAAAAAATCGGCTTCGTCTTTCAATTTAATCATTTAATTACTGAATTTACAGCTTGCTAAAATATCGACATGCCGGATATGATAAATCATTTGAGTAAAAAGGAAGCTGAAAAAAAGGCGATGGATTTGCTTGATATGTTGCAACTCACAAACCGGGCAAAACATAAACCTGCCGAACTATCGGGTGGCGAACAACAACGGGTAGCCATTGCGCGTGCACTCATCAACAATCCGGCGGTGGTGCTGGCTGACGAACCGACAGGCAATCTCGACAATCATAATTCTCAAGCTATTTTTGATTTGATCACTCGTCTGCGAAACGAATTGAACCAAACCTTTATAATGGTGACGCACAATGATGATCTTGCACAACAATGCGACCGTGTTTTAAAAATGCAGGATGGAAAAATTATCTAGATGAACGTACAAAAGCACATGCTCTCTTTTGCCGATACGGGCTATTTTTCTGCAATAGCCGTCGACTTCGTTGCACAACATCCACGACTTCAACCTTTTGTGCAAAATTTTCTGCATGTTGATAGTTTACGACAACAAATTGAACTTAAACAACAAGCCTATACGGTTGCTGAAAGCAGACAAGCTAAACGATCGCTTGTACAAAATGTTATGCAGCAGCAGTATGCGAATCTTTCTGTGACCGAAGCGGTCGCCAACAATATGCTCAGGCTGCTGAACGACAATACCTTTACGATTTGCACAGCGCATCAACCTTGTATTTTTACCGGCCCCCTCTATTTTCTTTATAAGATCACTCATGCCATTGCCTTGGCAAAGGAATGTCAAAAGCAATTTTCCAACTATCATTTCGTGCCGGTATTTTATATAGGCTCAGAAGACAATGACCTGGAGGAAATTGGTCAGTTGTTTCTCAATGGCGAAAAGTTGCAATGGCAAACTGATCAAACCGGTGCCTGTGGTCGAATGCTCACTGACGACCTGCTACCCTTGACGACGAAAATTATACGTCTGCTCAATGAACGCGAGGAAGATGAAGCCTGGTTAAAATCGTTGCTCGAAGAAGCATATGGACAAAATCGTACCCTGAGCGACGCGACACGAATTTTCGTGAATGGTTTGTTTGGCGAACAAGGTTTGCTGGTACTTGATGGAGACGATGCGCGATTGAAGCAGACATTTGCCGATCTTGTAGAAGACGAATTATTTCACCAACGTTCATCGGCCATTGTAGAAAAAGCAACCGCAGTCCTTAGTGCGCATTACCCGGTGCAGGCCACAGGCCGAGAATTGAATTTGTTTTACCTGAAAGATAATTTACGTGAACGTATCTTGAAAAAGGATGATCGATGGATAGTGAACAATACCAAAATCAATTTTGATGAAGAACAATTGCGGCATGAACTTGCACATCATCCTGAACGTTTTTCTCCAAATGTTATTTTGCGTCCTCTATATCAGGAAAGCCTTTTACCCAACATTGCATTTGTCGGCGGAGGAGGGGAGATCGCCTATTGGCTCGAATTGAAATCTTTGTTCGAAAACTATAATTTGGTTTACCCCTTGGTGATGTTACGAAATTCATTTTTATTCATCGATCAAAAAAATGCACAGGCAATGCAAGCATTGGGCATAGGTCCGCGCGAACTTTTTTTGCCCTTAGATGAATTGAATCGTTGGTTGATCAAAGATCACGAGTATATGCTTCAATTAAACGTGCTGTTGAATCAAGTGAACAATCAATATGACGCGATCGAAGTGCTCGGAGCAAAAGTTTCGCAACCATTACTGAAAAGTATGCAAGCGCATCATGCCAGGGCCAATCGGATCAGCAAACGCATCCATGAAAAATTTAATGCCGGTATCAAGCAGGTTGATTCCGTGAAGATCAACAAAGCGGCCAAATTAAAAGAATCGCTTTTTCCGGGAAATAGTCTTCAGGAACGCCACGATCACTTTATTCCTTTGTATAAAAGTTATGGCAGAAAATTATTTAATTTGCTTACTGAGCAACAACAGCGTTTTTCGAGCCATTTTATCATCATTACCGAAGATTAAGGTTTAGTGAAATAGAGAATGGTAGGGTAGTGATCGCTATACCCATCGTTCCACACCCCATTGCTGTAACTTCTTTTTGGGTAACCGCGATAGTTGCCAAATTTTTCAATCATAAAACCTTTGTTGAACACTTCGGCGCCCGCGTATTTCATTCCGGTATTTCCTTTACCAAAAAATCCGTACGATAACATGATCTGGTCAAACAAACTCCAGGCATCCTGATACGCCATACTCCCCAATCCTTTCTTATAAAAGCTATAAAAAGGATTGAACAGGCCTCCCGGTTTTACGTCATCTATTTTGCCTTTGGCATTTAGGACCTCTACAATACTGGCATTCACCGGATCATCGTTCAAATCACCCATATTGATCACTTTAGTAAGGGGATCGATCGCCATTAGTGAATCGATAATTTTTTTACTGACACCCGCGGCGATCTTCCTTTTTTCGCGTGTGCTGGCTTCACCACCACGTCGTGATGGCCAGTGGTTGACAAAAATGTGCACGATTTCTCCATCCAGTTTGCCCGTTACATATAATACATCTCGGGTAGGTCGATCACCGGCTTCAACCGGAACGGTAAGCGAACGTGCAGCGAGCAACCTGAATTTTGCCGGATTATACAGCAAACCACAATCAACGCCCCGGGTATCCGGACCTTCAAAATGGACAACTTTCCAATTGCGGGCTTTCAGCAGTGGATGAGCGCAAAGCGTTTTCAATACAAACTCATTTTCAATTTCAGCAACCCCTAAAAACGAAATGCCATCCGGGGTTTTATCCATCCCCATTTGTGAAATGACAGTCGCCAGATTTTCTATTTTTTTAATAAATACAGCAGGCGAATAGGCGTTGGCGCCATTGGGGGTAAACTCATCATCGTCAGTATTTGGATCGTTGATGGTATCGTAATAATTTTCGAGATTATAAAACCCAATCGCAATGGTTTGTTTTTGTTGTGCCTGTGTGGTAAAAAACGACAGGCAACAGAATAGCAGGATTATTTTTTTCAAGATCTTTTTTTCTCAAAATAACAATCATTATTTCTAAATGTAGGTATAAGTGTTTTACTTTTTTGTGAAGCATTCGTTTATTGAATCCCACCTGCTGTAGATTGCCTAGGCTGCATCGCATCGCCAACTGTCTGCTTAATCTTTATAAATGGCCACTTTATTTGTTCCGTCACTGCTACGTACCCCACGATACATGCCTTCGCTATTGTAGCAGAGCTCAAAATTGCCCTGTCCGTCTACAGCGATTAAGCCGCCTTCTCCACCCAGTTTTACCAATTTATCTTTCACAACAAGTGCGCACGCGTCATGAAGATTCATCCCTTTGTATTCCATGAGGCACGACACATCATAAGCAACAACTGCACGCATAAAAAATTCACCGTGTCCGGTACAACTAATCCCGCAAGTGGCATCGTTCGCATAAGTTCCGACGCCTAATAACGGACTATCGCCAATACGACCATATCGTTTGTTGGTCATGCCACCGGTGGAGGTACCGGCTGCGATATGGCCTTGCTTATCTACGGCTACTGCACCTACGGTACCGAATTTTTTTTCCGCACCAGGCATGCCTTTCAGGTTATCTTCTTTATGATCGAGTTGATAAAAATCACTGTCTCTGATTTCGATCCATTGGTCATAGCGATATTTGGTAAAAAAATATTCATCGGTAGCCATTTCAATACCACGGTTGAGGGCAAATTCTTTTGCACCATTTCCACTGAGCATGACATGACCCGAATGCAACATTACTTCTTTGGCTAAGGCGATTGGATTTTTAATATTTCGCACACCGGCCACGGCGCCACCCTCCAGATTACTACCATCCATAATCGCGGCGTCCATTTCATTTACACCTTTTTTTGTAAAAACAGATCCACGACCTGCATTGAACAATTCATTGTTTTCAAGACTTATTATAGCCGCCTCCACTGCGTCGAGTGCACTTCCACCGGTATTCAATATAGTATATCCGGCATCAAGGGCGTCTTGTAAGCCGCTGGTATAACGGGTTTCGAGTGCAGGAGTCAACATCGATTTCAATATGGTTCCCGCACCGCCATGTATAGCAAGGGTAAAATTTGCAGACATTTACTGATTGTTTTTAAGCGAACAAAGGTAATGGCTAAAGCGGAAATTTTAAGCGAATTACAGAGATAACGCAGCAAAGTCAAAAAAAATCAATCGCATAAAAAAAACCCAGTATTGCTACTGGGCCTGTGATTGAAAAAGTCACATAAATAACCTACTGATGCAAATGTAGTCAATAATTTTATTTTCCAAACAATTTCAAAATATTTTTTTTAAAAGCTTCAATTTTCTTTTTTTGGTTATTGTTGATACTTTGATCCCATGGATGATAAATGGGCAAAAAAGTCAAAATTTGAATCCGCTATAAGTTTGTTTTGTCAACAATAGGGGCAAAAGAAATGCGCAAACCAGTGCTTGTTACAACCAAGTTTTCGCTGGCCACCAGGTTGATGATTTTGTGTATAAAACGAGATATAACGTGGTATTTTTTGCCATAAAAGTAGCTGTGCAAGGCCGGTGTTTGCAAATGCAAATGCCTATTTTAGGGGGGACTGAATTTTATCTTGAAATTCCAACGGTTCGCTGAAAAAAGTGGTCTTTTACACACCGATTTAAGGTTATTTGAAGATATTCTCTTAATTTTAGACGATTCACAAAATTTTACGCAATGAAAAAAATATCCTTACTGTTTTTCCTTTGTTTCAATCTCCAACTTTTTGCCCAGAAAATACACCTCAAGACGGGTGAATTGCCTACAACAAGCAATATTGGAGA
Organism: uncultured Bifidobacterium sp.; assembly: GCA_964519155.1. Taxonomy (GTDB): domain Bacteria; phylum Bacteroidota; class Bacteroidia; order Chitinophagales; family Chitinophagaceae; genus OLB11. The sequence continues at coordinate 28,227 of CAZFKA010000007.1, forward strand.
GATCCATGATTTTGGACAATGGACTGAAGGACGGTTTCAACAACAGACGTATTGTCTCATACAGTTTGCCCGATCTACATCTGCAAGCGAACGTACGCATATGTCAGCGGAAACCGGCATTCAATTTTTCGATTATATACCCCGTTGGGCATTCATTGCGTCAGTACCGGATGGGATTGATATTCACGAATTGACCAAGTATGGCGTAAGAACAATTATGCCCTACAAAGCACAATATAAAGTTGCGAAACAATTAGTGGAACGCCCCCTGCCAACATGGATTCAGAAGGGTGGTCAGCAAGTTGAGATACTCGCCTATACCTACAGCAATATTGCACCGGAAACTATTGTCCATGAAATGGCCAAAAACCAAATCACCTTTTTAAATTGGCAAGCACCGGCTATGGCTAAAATCGAGATCAACGAATCGCAAATTGAGGAAATTGCGAAACTCAGTTGGATAAAATTGCTCGTCGCAACCGATGCGCCGGGTAAAGTGGAGAATGATCAGGGAAGAACGGATCACCGTATGAATACGATTGATGCCGATTATACTACGGGCTTGCATTATGATGGCACCGGTGTTTCTGTAGCCATTGGCGACGATGGAGGTATCGGACCGCATATCGACTTTCGAGGACGTCTCTTTTTCCACCCGGTTAATATGGGTATGGGCGGGACTCACTGCGATCACGTTTCCGGAATTGTCGGCGGTGCAGGCAATATGAATCCGGTAATGAAAGGAAATGGAAAAGGGACTGATCTGCACATTTATGATGACTATCAAAATTTAAGCAATGCACCCACCCATTACAACACACAAGGTGTACGAATTACCTCAAACTCGCTCGGACAAGGTTGCAACGATGGTTATAACAATAGTGCAGTGAGCGCCGACAATCTGATCAACTCTAAATACTCATTAATGAGTGTTCATTCAGCCGGCAATAGTGGGCAAGACAATTGCGCCAATGTGGGGCAAGGTTATTTTACCATCACCGGGGGGTACAAAGCAGGCAAAAATGTAATCGCAGTCGGCAATGTGCAAAAAGACGATGTTATTGCCCCTTCATCAAGTCGCGGTCCATCAGAAGATGGTCGGCTGAAACCCGAGGTTTGTGCCGTAGGAACGAGTGTAAATTCCACACAACCGGATGATACCTACGATAATTTTACCGGTACGTCAATGGCTTGTCCGGGAGTGGCCGGCACCTTGGCGAGTTTATGGCAAGCTTATCGTGATACCCATGCCGGGGCCGATCCTAACAGTGCTTTGATGAAATGTTTATTGCTCAATACTGCCGATGATCTGGGGAATAGTGGTCCCGATTTTATTTATGGATTCGGTCGTGTCAATGCCCGACGCGCTGTGAAAACGATGAATCAGAATCAGTTTTTTATTGATTCCGTGGACAATGCTGCATCCAAAACGTTCAACATCAATGTACCTGCCGGAACGAAAAAGTTGAAAGTAATGTTGTATTGGCACGATCCGGCCGGTAATCCGGGCAATGCCATTGTTTTGGTCAATAATCTCGATATCAGAGTGATAGATCCGACGAACCAGTTTTTCCGCCCTTGGGTATTGAATAATGCCCACAATGTGGCTGCCTTGAGTACCACCGCCATCCGTAGCATAGATTCATTAAACAATGTCGAACAAGTTACCATCGACTCGCCTTTGGCAGGTAATTACACGATAGACGTCTTCGGTACAGATGTTCCGCAAGGACCACAGGTTTTTGCTGTAACCTATGAAATTATTTCCGACAGCCTTACCATGACATACCCGCAAGGAGGGGAGTCATTTGCCAATGGGTATACTGAAAGAATCCGCTGGGATGCCTATGGGAATAACCTGGGAACATTTACCCTGGAATATTCATCTGATGCCGGCGCAAATTGGAATGTACTCTCAAATAATATTGCCGGCGATCGTCGGTACTATAATTGGACGCCACCGGCAAACCTCAATACCGGGCAAATGTTGATGCGAATTAGTCGTGGTGCCGTGAGTGATGTGAGTGATACACTTTTTTCAGTCATTGATATTCCAACCGGATTGACCGTTGATACCGCTTGTGGAACCGATTTCCATCTCACCTGGAATGCATCACCGGTCGCTAATGCATACAAAATATATCAGTTGGGTACAAAATATATGCAAGAAATCGGTACATCAAATACCAACGAATTTTACGTCACCAATGGGGTGAATACCACAGATACTTTCTATTTTGCCGTAGCCTCTATGGAGACGAGTAACGGCGCCAACGGTAGAAAATGCAATGCCTACCGAAAGCTTCCCGGCGATATTAATTGTTTAGACGATGCATTCAATATGGAAACTATTTTGCCGTTCAGTACAGTATATCCCTGTGCTTCAAGTGGCATGGTACCGGTAAAAGTGAAGATCAAAAATATCGGCTTGAAGAATATGGTGAATATGCCGGTCTATTATCAAGTGAATGCGCAGCCTGTGGTCAATGAAATCGTTGCCGGCCCTTTAAATATCGGCGATTCTATGATCTATACATTTACGGCTACAGTGAATATGTTGAATGCGGGTACCTACAATATCAAAACCTGGGTACACACAACGGGTGACATCAACAACAATAATGACACCTCTATGGCTACAGCGGTTGTGTTGGCACCAGTCACATTTGTTGCCCCTGGATTAGTGGAAGACTTTGAAGGACCTTCATTTCCACCGGCCGGCTGGCAAGTATTCGATTATGACAACAGTGTAAAATGGCAAAAAATATTTTGTATTTCAGGTGCCGATCCCGGAAATACCCATACAGCTTATATGGATTTCTTCAACTATCAGTCTAAGAATGCTGTAGATGATCTCGAAACGCCAATGCTCGACCTTACGGGTGTAACAGCTGATTCGGTGTTCTTGAGTTTTGATGTTGCGCACGCCTACGGACCGCTTGAATTGGATACATTGAGCCTATGGGTTTCGCCGTTTTGCAATAACAGTTATGTTCCGCTCAACTATAAGAAATGGGGAACCGATTTGGCGACTGTTGGAATGATGAACACGATATTTTCGCCACAGCAAACATCTCAATGGAGAAACGATCATGTTGATCTCTCCGCTTACAAAGGACAAAAAGTATTTGTTCGATTCCGCGGTAGCAACAAGCATGGGAATAATCTCTATATCGACAACATCAATCTAGAGCTGAAAAATGCATGGGCAGTAGGTATGCAGGATGCAGAGGAAAATCAATGTAAAATTTATCCTAATCCATCCGACGGAAATTATGTACTGGAGATTGCCGGTTGTTCGGCTGAAAAAGTGCAATATTCAATAATCAATGTAGCAGGCCAAATCGTGCAAAGTAGTGAAATAAGTACAGTTCAAGGACATGTGAAAGCCAATATTCATATTGAGGCATATCCTTCAGGTTATTATTTGTTAGCGGTACGTACCGGAACAACTACCCAAAAAATCAAGCTGACGAAATATTGATGGGCTAAAATAATTATTGTAAAAAAAGGATAGGTACTGGCGACTTATCCTTTTTTTTTTGGATGAAACAGGTATTCATCCAATATGGTGAGATGGCTGAATTGGCTATAGTACTTTTGAGCTTGGTACAAACCCAAGAGTTCATTGAGACTTTGTATCCGTATACCTCAGCAACTATGTTACCTCGCCAAATCGCTGCTTAATTTTACTAGTATAAATCCGTTTCGCTGAGATACTTTCTGACTTTTGCCAGTTCATGGTAACGGGCTTTATCTTCCACTGAAAATTTCGGGGCTAGTTTACGCGCAGTTTCATAAACGCTTTTTGTGATGGGCGCCAGTTTATTTTGGATACCGCGGTAGTCAACAGCCTGACATATCGCGATCAGATGGACCGCAAAAACATCAAAGGTATTTTCGATCACTTTATTGCACAGCAAGGCGGCATTGGAACCCATACTGACAATGTCCTGGTTGTCGTTGTTGTTCGGAATGCTATGCACATACATCGGGTTGCTCAGGGTTTGGTTTTCTGCAACGGTTGATGTAGCGGTATACTGCATTCCCTGCATGCCAAAGTTCAACCCTAATTTTCCCAGATTGATAAAAGGAGAGAGTTTCTGATTTAAATTATGATTCAACAAATAATTCAATTGTCTTTCTGCCAGCATAGAGAGTTTGGTAATGGCAATTTTTAATTTATCCATTTCAAGTCCAACATAGTCACCATGAAAATTTCCTCCATGATAGATATTGCCGTTTTGATAATCGATGATCGGATTATCGTTTACAGAGTTGATCTCTGCCGTCAGCACTTTTTCGGTTTGCGAAATGGTCTCCCAAATTGGCCCGATGATTTGTGGAATACATCTTGAACTATAGTATTCCTGCACTTTTTCATCCAGCACATCTGCCAATACCTCTTTGTCATACAAATGTTCATGACGGTTTTTTAAGAGTTTACTCCCTTTGAGTATTTTACGCATAGCGGCGGCTACTTGCTGCTGACCGACATGTGGTTTAACCTGATTTAGTTCTTTGGAAATATGATCGTCATAGGCTTCTGAGATTTCGTTGACCATTGCACTCATCAGCATTTCCCATTTCGCCAAGCGATAGGCCATTATGGTATTGATCATTCCTATACCGGTCATACACGAGGTTCCATTCATTAGTGACAAGCCTTCACGGATATACACATCCAGTGGTTTTATTTTTAATTTTGATAAAACCTGTTTGGTGGCTTGTTGTTTCGATTGGTAGATTACTTCACCTTCGCCAATCAAGCAAAGAGCGATATGCGCTAATTGCACTAAATCTCCACTGGCACCCACGCCTCCGTGGGTAAAGATGATCGGTAATATTTCAAGATTGATAAAATCACGTAAAAGCTCAACCGTATTGCGATGAATACCGGAACGTGCTTTCATCAAACTCGATAGACGAGCTACCAGCGTAGCCTTTAAAAAATCTGGTCGTAACACTTCGCCACAACCACTCGCATGGCTTCTGATCAGGTTGTATTGCAAGGCGTGGCGGTCTTCATTTTTGATCCGGTATTGGGCCATCGGACCAAATCCGGTATTGATACCGTATATCAGTTTTTTGTCGGCATATTCTTTTAAAAACTTGAAACATTTATCAATATCATTCAAGGCTGATTTGTTCAATGCAACTTCTGCCTTTTCATAAACGATCTGATAAAATTCTCTGATTTTTAAGTCACCCCCCGTAATTTCTATCTTCATATTGGAATTTAAAACAAGGGGCAAAAATAGAGATAAAATCCTGATTTATTCGCTGGATGACAAATAAAAAAAGAGGCCCTAAAGCCTCTTTAAAAAAACTTGTTATTCGTCACCGGACTAGGATAAAGTCACCTTTTGCAACTTTTTGCGAAATGAACCCTTTATCGTTACATTGATAGATGATCACGTAATTATAAGTATCCGGATCCTGTGCTTTTCCTTTCCAGTTTCCATCCCATCCTCCGTTAATATCGCGGGTATGGAACACTTCTTGTCCCCAGCGATTGTAGATCTTAAACTCGCCCAATATTACCCCCCCACAATGTTCAAGAATTCGATAAATATCATTTCGCGTATCTCCATTAGGAGTAAAGGCAGTCGGCATAAAGATATTACAGGTCAACTCAAGTTCTACTGGGGTTTGCGTTGCAGTGATACAGCCATTATAGTCGGTGGCTACTACCGTATAAACATCCGAAGCAAGTCCGGTTGCCGTTGCGGTATATTGCTTGGGATCAGTTTCCCAAACATAGGTATAAGGCGGAATCCCTCCACTTACCAGAGCATCTACTGACCCATCTTTTCCATTCTTACAGGTAGCAACATGCGAAACTAATTTCATCGTCAACAACGAATCGGGTTGATCGATGAACGTATCGATCGAATCTGAACAGCCATGAGAGTCGCTGGTGTAAAAACGGAAATTACCCGACTGCATGTAAATAAATTCGGGATTATTGCTTGGCGTTTGGTTATCGTACCAATATGTATACCCCGGCACACCACCAACAGTTAGCAATCGAACATATCCATTATTTTGATATTTACACAATACATCACGTTGTTCATCAATGGTGAGTTGTACTTCATCGGGTTGATTAACGGTTGCAACAGTGCTTTCTGTACAATTGTTTGCGTCCGACAGAACAACCGTATAGGTACCTGCGGCCAGATTTGTGACTGGACTACCGGCAATCGGATTGCCATTCATGGTAAAGGTAATGGGTGGTGTACCTCCTGAAAAATTAAATCCAAAAGCACCGTCAGAACCACCAAAACAATTAACGTCCGTAACATTGGTAACGGCTAATGCAATCGGGGCTTGTTTGGTTACCGTAATCGTATCGAAGGCGTACTCGAAACCACCACATAAGGTAAATGTTGCTTTAGCGTTATACGAAGTTGTTTGTGCTGGACAAACAACCAATGAATCGACATTGGACGCGAGTAACACACCATTCGCATCATACCAATCAACAGATACTCCACCGGGTCCACCGCCGGGTCCACCCCCTACGGGAACAAATTCCCAAGCATCATTTGTTGCTGTCCATTGGGTGGGGAGGTTTCGACCGGGGACAATAAATGCAACCGTTCCCAGTCGATTTTCGATTCCATGTATTGCGGTACCACCGTTCCAATTTGCACACAAGGGTTTATTCGCGATATAGGTCTCTATTTTGTTGGAACCTTCGTAGAGACATATTTGTTGGGTCGCGATTAGATTTACGCACGAAAACATGGGCGAATTATTCCATGACACGATAAATACCCGATTAGGTGCTGTACCGATGGTTTGGTAGGAGATCATCCCCAAACCGGTTGGAAGAATATCATGGTAAGGTCCCATGATAGAGTTCATGGCATAGGTGAATGTATTGTTGGGTAAGGGGGCAACAGCTCCGAAACTCCAAGCATTATAAGTGCCGGCTTGTGAAATATCGAATCCGACCTGTCCGTTCGAACTCACAATACATTGATTATACGTGCTGTCGAAAAAGCAAAAATCGAAAGGAATGGGTATAGAAAATGAGACCAGTTTGGGCAGAGATAAATT
>CAZFKA010000008.1:0-2115 GCA_964519155.1 uncultured Bifidobacterium sp.
CTGTGTATACACCGGCCGTCAATAAAGAGAAACTTCCGGCGGGATTCTGCAAACCGACATTAGGCAAAATACTATAGCTGATGGGTCCGGTACCACCTGAACCGGCAACAGTTATGGTTCCACTTGAATCGCCAAAACATTTGATATCCTGTTTCACAACTTGATCGAAAATGAGGGGCGTAGGTTCAACAATCACGATGGGTTGTATCGTATACATACACTGATTTGAATCAATAACATTCACAGTATAGGTTCCGGCACCAAGGTTGGAAAAATTGCCGGTAAGATTCGTGATATTAATCGGTAGCAAAGTAAACGAATACGGCAGGGTACCACCATTTGCAACAATGTCAAACTGACCAGAATTGCCACCGCTACACAATACGTTTTGCAGGTTGGTCAGTGTCGCTGTCAGGGGTTGTGGTTCAGTAATGATGATACTGCTACTTACTGAGCAGTTATTTGCATCTGTGATGGTTATCGTGTAACTGTTTGCTGTAAGGTTGGTAAACACACCATTATTGTTGTTGATATTGCCCGGTGACAAAAGGTAATTTAAGGGCCCTGTACCTCCACTTCCACTGATTAAAATTGTTGCCGTATTTCCGCCACTACACAAGACGTTTGTCGCGCTCATTGAATCAATGATTACAGGGCTTGGATTCACAATTGTCGCTGTACTGCTAATAGTACATCCATTTGCATCACTTGCGGTTGTAGTATAGATACCCGCTGCTAAATTATTGAAAAGACCTGTTTGATTATTGACATTCAGCGGTTGAAGGTTATAATTGATCAAGCCATTCCCTCCGGTAACATTCACATCAATTGCACCATCATTCAAATTCGAACAACTAATATTGCTTACATTAAAAGTGGTAATTGTAAGAGCCGGTGGTTCGAGGATGGTAAGGGATGTTGTCAATGTACAGTTGTTGGCATCAGTAACCGTTACGGTATACGTATTCGCCGATAAATTATTAAATGTGCCCGTCAGATTATTCTGAGCGAGAGGTTGTAGCGTATAATTCAGCACACCTGTACCCCCGTTCGCAGGAGCAGAAAGGCTGCCGGTGCTTCCTCCATTACACAGTACATCTGTTATTGAAGTATTTAAGAATACGATCGCCAGCGGTTGTGCAATAAAAATACTGGAAGTGATACTACAGCCGTTGGCGTCGGTTGCTGTAACCGTATAGGTCGTATTCCCCAATAAATTATTGAAGGTTGCCGGTGGAACAAAATTGCCAAACGGATTAATGGCAAATGTTATATTTCCGATCCCACCGCTGGTTGTGACATCAATCGTTCCATTATTCGCACCCGAACAAAGGGCGCCATTGTTAATTATATTAGTGAAAATTAAGGGTGCTGGTTCATTCACGATTACAGTCGTACTATTGCTGCACCCATTCACATCGCTTACAATCACCGTATAGGCATTAGCGATCAGATTATTGAATAATCCGTTTGCATTATTAGCACCCGTCGGTTGCAGAAGATAGTTGAAAGGCCCGGCTCCTGCGGCGCTGACCGATATGGCGCCATTATTACCGCCGCTACACAATACATCCACCGTATTGTTGACCACTAATGTCGGGGCATTGCTCGTGCCTATGGTAAATGTACTCGTCGCGGTACATCCGTTGCCATCACTTACCGTAGCAGTATAAGTGCCAACACAGATACTGGTGAAAAGATTAGCTGCCTGGAATGTAATATTGTCTATACTGTAGGTATATGCTGCATTTCCTCCTATAGCCGTTAGGGTAGCAGTTCCATCGCAACCCGGCACGCAGGTCGCAGCCGTGACTGTGATATTTGTTAGGGTCGGTGATGGAGGCAATCCAATATTAGTCACACTTGTTGCGGTACACCCAAATGCATCTTTTACAGTCACAGTATAGTTGCCGGCTGCCAGTCCACTCAATATATTATTTAGCTGAAAATTAATTCCGTCTGCTGAATAAGTGAATCCGCCATTACCTCCTGTAGCCGTAATATTGATCGTGCCGGTATTGGCAGGATTGCAGGTAGTCGCCGTAGTAACAACGGCTGTTATAACGGGTGAATTAGGTGCTGCAATATTGATGCTGCTGCTGGCCGTACATCCAT
>CAZFKA010000008.1:2215-21845 GCA_964519155.1 uncultured Bifidobacterium sp.
CAGGTGTACCACCGGTAGCGGTGATGCTGAGACTTCCATCATTACCGGGTATACAACTTGGTGCAGTGGCCGCAAGGTTGCTGATTTGTAAAACAGTCGGTTCATTGATGGTAAATGAAGAACTGATTGTACATCCATTGGCATCAGTAGCGGTCAGGGTATAAACACCTGCTGCGAGGTTATTGAACAAGCCATTGGCATTATTGATATTGAGGGGTTGCAGGTCAAAATTCAAAGGAGCAGCGCCTCCGTTTATGGCTGCACTGATACTGCCATCTGCTGCTCCATTACACAATACATCCGTACTGATTGCATTGGCCCAACTGAGTGCAGGTGCCTGTGTGATGATGAGTGCCGTAGTGAGTGTACACCCATTGGCATCCGTGGCGGTCATGGTATAATTGCCTGCGGCCAGATTGGGGAATAAGCCTGTGTTGTTGGTAATGTTATTGGGTTGAAGATTGTAATTGATCACCCCGATACCACCTGCTGCAGCGATGGTGATATCTCCGGTATTGCCCCCATTACATCCTATATTGGTGATATTGTTGAGTGTCCAGTTGATGAGTGCCGGTTCTGTGAGGGTAAGGGTACTGCTGCTGGTACATCCATTGGCATCTCCCACCGTAATGGTATACACACCTGCGATGAGATTATTGAACAGGCCATTGGCATTATTGATATTAGCGGGCAGCAGGGTATAGTTGAGGGCGCCGATACCACCACTTGCTGTAACGGTAATGCTTCCGTCATTGCCACCATTACATTGAACATCCACCACAGTGATAGAGTTAATAACGGGTGAATTAGGTGCTGCAATATTGATGCTGCTGCTGGCCGTACATCCATTGGCATCGGTCACAGTAACGGTATAATTACCTGCTGCTAAGTTATTGAATACATTCCCAGCCTGCGGAGCTCCACCGATGGAGTAGGTATAAGCAGGTGTACCACCGGTAGCGGTGATGCTGAGACTTCCATCATTACCGGGTATACAGCTTGGTGCAGTGGCCGCAAGGTTGCTGATTTGTATTGCGAGGGGTTCAATAATCGATAAACTCGTTGTTATACTGCAGCCATTAGCGTCCGTTGCCGTTAAGGTATACGTACCTGCTGCCAGATTTGCAAACTGACCATTCGCATTATTGATATTATTGGGAAGAAGGTTGTAGTTAACTGGCGCAGCACCACCGGTGGCTAACACATCAAGACTTCCGTCCATATTGCCATTGCACGTGATATCGGTCACATTCAGCGTTGTCCAGATTTGTAAGGCCGGTTGAGTCACTTGCATTATTGTGTTGATCGTACAGCCGTTGATATCTGTTGCAGTAACGGTATACGATCCGGCAATAAGATTCAGAAACTGTCCGGTGATATTGGTCACATTCAGGGGCATTAAGTTATAGCTAATTGTACCGGTACCCCCATTGGCTGTAACATTGATCTGACCATCGTTGCCTCCGTTGCATGTTACATTCACTGCTGTGGTATTTGCCCAAATAAGTGCAGCAGGCTGAGCGATTGTTGCTGTCGAACTGCTGGTGCAACCATTCGCATCGGTCACTGTTAATGTATACGTTCCAGCCCCGAGATTTGCATAAATTCCATTGCCATTATTGATGTTTCCCGGCTGTAAATTATAGGTCAACGCACCGACACCACCCGCTGCCGTCACAGTGATTTGGCCATCATCGATTCCATTACACAATAAGTCTGTAATGTTGATACTCGTTATTACCGGTGAATTGGGGGCTATGATATTTATCGTGCTGCTGGTTGAACATCCATTCGCATCAGTGACGGTAACAGTATAAATGCCATTGGCTATGCCATTGAAGACGTTGGGAATCTGATTGGCTCCCCCAATATTGTAGGTATAGGGTAGTGTACCTCCATTTGCATTGACTGTGATACTGCCATCATTTCCCGGCACACAACTGGCAGCAGTCGCCACCACATTAGTAATTTGCAACTGGGCCGGTTCTGCAATATTTAAAACCGTGTTGGTCGCACATCCATTGCTGTCGATGGCCTGAACGGTATAGGTACCGGCTGCCAGATTACTGAATTGCCCATTTAGGCTATTCAAATTGTTAGGCATTAACGTGTACAGTACTGTGCCGAATCCGCCACTGACGGTCGCAAGTATTGATCCGTCGCTATTGCCATTGCAACTAACGGCTACGGTGGAGAGGTTGGTCCAGATCATCGCAGCGGGCTGATTGATCTGCACTATTGTGCTCGTAGAACATCCATTGGCATCAAGGGCTGTAATGGTATAGTTCCCTGCAGTGAGATTGGGATAAATGCCGGTTTGGTTGACCAAATTATTGGGTGTTAATGTATAGCTGATCGGAGCAATACCACCAATGACGTTCACGGTCACTGCCCCGTCGTTTCCGCCATTGCACAATACATCGGTGATAGTCGTTAACGTCCAGTTGAGTGCTGTGGGGTTTGTCAGAACGACTTGTGAACTAGCCGTGCAACCGTTTGCGTCAGCGAGTACTACCGTGTAAGTTCCCGCAGACAGGTTAGTAAACTGACCATTCGCATTATTGACATTTCCCGGTTGAAGATTGTATGTAAGCGGAGCCTGACCGCCGGTAGCCGTAACAGTAATGGATCCGTTATTTGCCCCATTGCAACCCGGTGAAACAGATACTACATTCGTAAATGTTGGGCCATTGGGTGTCGTCAAGGTCACGGTGCTACTGCCGGTACACCCGTTTGCGTCCGTGACCACGATCGTATATGTTCCGCTGCCCAAATTAGAAAAATTATTAGCGAACTGATTGGCACCTCCTATAGAATAACTATAGGCAGGTGTGCCACCATTTGCAGTAATGCTCATACTGCCATCATTTCCCGGGTTACACGAAGGCGGTACAAGCGCGACATTGGTCACTTGTAAAACGGCCGGTTGCAATACGTTCAATATCGTGCTGATTGTGCAACCACTGGCATCTGTTGCCTGAACGGTATAACTATTCGCGGTTAAAAATGTAAAATTACCGGTATTATTCGTGACATTATTGGGCTGCAAATTATATGTAATCTGCCCGTTTCCACCCGTTGCTGTCACATGTATTGCGCCATTGGTTCCTCCAAAACAATTGATCGGGTTCACCGTCAAAACTGTCCACAGTAAGGGTGGCGCTTGTGTAACCGAAACAAGGGTGCTCAGTGTACAACCGTTGGCATCTGTGGCGGTAATAGTGTAATTTCCGGCAGCCAGATTTGAAAAAATACCGGTATTGTTATTGATATTATTGGGCAGTAGGGTATAATTGAACAAACCATTGCCACCGCCCGCAGCAACGGTGATAGCACCGTTATTGGCCCCATTACATCCTACCGGAACGATAGTGTTTACCGTCCAGTTTATGGCAGCGGCTTGTGTCACAATTGCTGTGCTGCTGCTGGTGCAACCGTTGGCATCGGTGACCGTAACGGTATAGGTTCCCGCCGTCAGGTTAGGGAAATTGCCGGTGTTATTATTGATATTTCCGGCTTGCAGGGTATAGCTCAAAGGGTTCACACCACCGGTCGCTGAAGCAACGATGCTCCCTGTATTTCCGCCATTGCAAAGTATATCGGTTACCGCCAAATTTGTAATGACCGGGGCATTATTGGGTGCGATGTTGATCGTTGTAATCGTAGTACATCCATTGGCATCTGTTACATTGATCGTATAATTTCCTGCCGTGATATTGGTAAAGATGTTACTACCCTGATTGGCACCACCATTTATGTTGTACTGAAATGCCGGCGTGCCTCCAATCACAGTCACTGTAATGTTCGTTGTTCCGCCATTGCAAGGTAATACCGGTGCCGCAGCGGTGGCCGTTAACGACGGCGGAACCACAAGTGTAACAATGGTTGATGAGGTGCATTGTGTAGCATCAATCACCTGTATCGTATATGTTCCGGCACTAAGCGGAGTGAAGATCCCACTGCCATTGCTTATATTTCCCGGATTGAGTGTATAGGTCAATGCGCCCACGCCTGTTGCGGTGATGGTTATTGTTCCATTCTGGTTGTTGCATCCCGGATTGGTTGGGCTGACATTTGTTACCACTGGTCCCTGAGGTTGGGTAATATTTACCAATGTCGTAATACTGCAACCATTCGCATCCGTTGCTGTAATCGTATAGGCACCGGCAGCCAGATTCGTAAAGTTTCCGGTGTTGTTTACCGCGCCGCCTGGCAAAATCAAATAATTCACTGTGGGAACGCCTCCTGATGCCATTGCAGAAATTTGACCGATATTACCCGCGCCACAAGGGATATTGGTGGCAGTAACCGTTTGCCAGATCATAGGAACAGGCTCAGTAAGGGTGACCGTTGCTGAATTGGTACAACCCGCTGCACTGGAAACCGTGACTGTATATATACCGGCACCCAAATTTCCAAAGGTCGTCGGGCTGCCCGTTTGTGTCAGCATATTCGGTTGCAACAAAAAAGTGATGGGGAAATAATTGACGTTTCCTGTAGCCGTAATACTGCCATTAGCATTACCGGCACAGAGTATCGGACTTACGGCAAGTGATAGTGTTGGAGTCGGTTCTACAAATATTGTCATAGACGAATCGCGTGGGGGGCATCCCGGATAATCTGCTGTCACCGTGTACGTTGTTGTCACGGGTGCCAGTGCGTTTACCACATTCCCGACAGCAGGACTTACCCAAGCCACCGGATTCCAGTTGAAGGTCAGATAAGGATTGGCCGGATTGGGAATGGCTGTCAATACCGCTGTTTGCCCGGCACAAATGGTATCATCGTTTGAAACAGTATAGGTCGGATATTCTAAAATATCGATCGTTACACTATCTGTAATGTAATTGGCACATAGCGTACCATAAACATAGATTTTCAGTGTTTCCGTTCCTTCCGCTATAAAATCTTCAATTGGGGGTACTATAAAAAAAGCATTGACTGCATTCGCAGGAATTGTGACTGCAGCGGGTAAAGCGGGGAAATCGACCCCATTAGTCGCCGTGCCGGCATATGTCAAATTTACCGTTTGCGGAAAGGGTTTTGGGTTTGGTCGTGAAATGGTGACGATCGAAAAATTACAACCCTCAACAGCAAAAGGGTTTGCCGCAGGTATGTTGTTGGTAGATGTCACATTGGTCACCGTTGCCGCTTCGGAAACAAAACTTCCCGCTTCAAGAAATACACCGGAATCGAGTACTCCGTCATACACATCGGCGATGGCAAATTTCATGTGGTAAGTTGAACAAGGGGTCACCGGTGCTGCGGCTATTAATTTTTGTGTCAACCCATCGTACACAACAGAAGTACCAAATGTATTATTGATATACAATGCATTGTTGGGCGGGGCACAAGGAGCAAACACTTGCCCACAAGGATTAGCATTAGAGCCGTTGACAGTATTGATCGATACCGGACAGTTTGTTCCGGGGATCAGCGCAACATTGGTTGGGGCACCGTAACCGGGGCCACTGATAAAAAAAGAAAATATATCGTTGAAATTGGAACAGGTGTAATTCGTATATTCTTCCGAGCCAAATCGGTAATTGAATTTAACGGTATCACCTATGGGAATAAAATCAAATTCCAGTTTACACAAATCATGGATCGTGCCTGTTGCTGCAGCTTGCAAATTGGCATCGCCGCCCACAGTGCCATAACTGACGCTCGTAAAATAAGCAGCACTCTGGTTGGTGTTGATCGCTGAGCCACTCGTAAGAACAATGCCTGTGTCCATGGTCAATGTTGTGAGTATGGCATTATCAAACCGCCCGCTGGCGCCAGAAGGGCAGGTCAACGTAGGGTTGAAATAGGTCACACCAGTACCTACCAGCCGATCAACCAATTGATTAGCCGGTATGTTGGGTGTAATGGTCATCTGCGCTTTTACAGAGTATGTCTCCAAAAAAGTCAGCAAAAAAAGAAAAATAATAGTTGTGCTTGTGTAAAGTTTTTTCATGCGGGAATATCTAATAACAAAGTGATTTGTGTTTTCGGCTGTTTAAGCCCTAAATTTAGTCTAAAACAGGGTTTTATTCAAATTGAAAGCGACGAATATTTGTCACCATACCGTAATTATTTAGCAAAGATATACTGTATGTAAAGGTTTAAGAAGAAGTTGGCAAAAGTCGGAAAAATTTTGGTCTTCATAACTGGTTAAGAATGAACGAGTTAGCAATAAAGCAGTCACCACAAATGATTAATGGCCGGTGGCTGCATAACTTTCTTTTAAAAAGAACCTAACACAAATTTCATGGCCGCGAAAATTGAATAGCTTTCTTTTTTTGTCGAAAGGCGTTAATTCTGTAATAAAAAAGCTCGACTACAGCGCTACGCTTACGCAAACCCTTGTTTATCGGATGCATAAACCGATCTCCTCACACGCATTTTGTTTTACATTGCCGGCCCTCTTTTTCGGTTGAGAATCCTTGGTGGCAAAAGAACTGAAGGTCCGACTTGTCGACAATGCATGCCCATCATGGGGTTCAAACAACCAGCGCATGTTGGCCAGACAGAGTTGAGGGCTATACTGATCTGCATAAAAAAAGCAGTGGCTGGCAATAGAAAGGAGCTCAGTGTAGCCGATCGACGAATCTGCAACTTTTTCAATTATTATTACGCAATCTGAGGGCCGCTCCGAAGCTAACGTTAACCGAATTGGCGGACATTGTGAAGCCAGCCACTTCCCGAAAATTCTTCTGTAAACCCTTATCCCAAGCCCCTTTCCCTACGTGATATTTTATTTGCAAAAGAATTACGAATTTAAAGAGTGAAACACTATTTTTGTCCTTTTTATAAATAGTCAGCATGCCAACAGAATATTACCTGTTTTTAAGTTTTGCATTATTCAGTATCGGTGTTATGGGTGTCTTGATGCGACGAAATGCCATCATTATTTTAATGTGTATCGAATTGATGTTAAATGCAGTGAATTTGCTGATGGTTACTTTCAGCAAAATGCACAACAACGCTGATGCGCAGATATTTGTGTTTTTTATTATGGTAGTGGCGGCTGCCGAAGTGAGTGTCGGTTTGTCGGTCATTGTGTTGATGTATCGTAAAGTGCGGTCTATTGATGTCAATATCTTAAATCGCTTAAAGAATTAAATCGAAAAATTCAGTATGACAAATTTGGTTTGGCTTGTACCTCTTTTTCCTTTGATTGGTTTTTTGTTAACCGGACTGGGAAGAAATATGTTGGGTAAATCGGCAGGGTGGGTTGCGTCATTGGCTATTCTGGCATCTTTTGTCGTGTCGGTGATGATCTTTTTTGAAGTGAAAGCCGGTCAAGGTGTGTCGCAGGTCGTTCCGGTCTTCGACTTTATTCAGATCGGCAGTATGCATATCTCGTTCCAATTTCAGGTAGATGCGCTAAGTTCGGTGTTTATGCTGGTCATAACCGGCGTTGGTTTTTTGATACATTTGTATTCCATTTCATATATGGGTCATGATGAAGGCGTAGCGAAATTTTTTGCTTATCTCAATCTTTTTGTGTTTTCCATGTTGTTGCTGGTATTGGGGGCTAATTACCTGATTATGTTTATTGGATGGGAAGGCGTTGGTTTATGTTCCTATCTGCTCATTGGTTTTTGGTATAAAAATGTTGACTATACCAAGGCAGCACAGAAAGCTTTTGTGATGAACCGCATCGGGGATCTGGGTTTTTTGGTTGGCATTTTTTTGCTGTTTTCTAAATTCAATACACTTGATTTTATCGCTTTACAAACCGGTTTTACATCCGGCAGCGTTGATCTGTCGTTCGTGACAGCGGTTGCACTTTGCTTTTTTATTGGCGCTACCGGCAAAAGTGCGCAAATTCCCTTATTTACCTGGTTACCAGATGCCATGGCAGGTCCCACTCCGGTTTCAGCATTGATTCACGCGGCGACGATGGTTACAGCCGGTGTGTACATGATCACCCGAAGCAATTTCATTTATTCACTCAGTGTTGACGCGCAGCAGATCATACTCATCATAGGTGCTGCTACTGCCCTTATTGCCGCAACAATCGCGACGAGGCAAAATGATATTAAAAAAGTACTGGCCTATTCTACAGTTAGTCAGTTGGGATTTATGTTTATGGCTTTAGGTGTTGGCGCCTATACCGCTGCAGTTTTTCATGTCATCACCCATGCATTTTTTAAAGCCTTGCTATTCCTGGGTTCCGGGTCAGTGATTCATGGTATGGGTGGCGAACAGGATATCAGACATATGGGTGGTTTGAAAAGCAAAATGAAAATCACTTATATTACTTTTCTTATTGGGTGTATTGCCATTGCCGGTATTCCACCCCTGAGTGGTTTCTTCTCGAAAGATGAAATCATGATGCATGTTTTTTCTCATGGAGCGAGTGGTAAGGTTATTTGGGCATTGGGTATGCTGGCGGCATGCATGACGGCCTATTATATGTTTCGTTTATTGTTTGTAACCTTTATGGGAGAGTTCAGGGGTACAGATCATCAACGCGATCATTTGCATGAAAGTCCTGCCCTCATTACTTTACCCTTGATCATTTTGGCATTACTCTCCATCGTAGGTGGCTTTATTGGTATACCGGAAGTGTTGGGGGGGCATCATGCACTCGAGTCGTTTTTAAAACCGCTGATCGTAGCTACGGGTGAGTCGGCGCATCTCGATCATCAAACAGAATATCTCCTAATGGGTCTGGCGGTGT
Organism: uncultured Bifidobacterium sp.; assembly: GCA_964519155.1. GTDB lineage: Bacteria > Bacteroidota > Bacteroidia > Chitinophagales > Chitinophagaceae > OLB11. The sequence continues at coordinate 10,890 of CAZFKA010000008.1, forward strand.
TGATTGCGATTACCGGGATCCTGATTGCCTGGATGGGATATAAAAAATATAACGCAAAAGAAGAAGCAAAAGGCTTGGCGTCCTTTTTTGAAAATAAATGGTATATCGATGAATTATACAACACATTGATCACGAAACCCCTTCAGGCGCTGAGTGTATTTTTTAATAACATTGTGGAGCGCTCGGGTATCGATGCCATCGTAAACGGCATTGGTAAAGGTATACAGGCAGGGAGCAATAAATTTCGTTTGCTGCAAAGCGGTCTGGTTGGTTTTTATATGTTTTTAATGGTGATCGGTATCATCATTTTATTTGTCATTCAGGTTTGGTACAATAAATTATAATTTTTGAAGAAAACAGATACGGAAAAATTACGATGCTGATATTATTACTTCTATTTATTCCCTTATGCAGTGGCTTACTAACCTTGGCCATGCCTGCTGTCCGGGCCCACATGATGGCGATTACGGGGTCGGCATTGTCATTGGTGATCGCCGGTATTTTATGCTGCGATTTTATGCAACATACACATGCCGACATGCTTAGCTATTCAGTTCCCTGGATTTCGGCCATCGGTGCACGTTTTACCATTGGCATCCAATCAGGAATGTCTTTGCTCATGGTATTGCTCACCTCATTGGCTTTTCCCCTGATCTTCATTTTTCAAAACAATAAATCTACTGAACGCGCGAATCTGTTTTATGGGCTAATGTTGTTTGCGCAACTTGGGTTGACCGGTGTGTTTATTGCCCAGGATGCATTATTGTTTTATGGGTTTTGGGAGATCGCGTTGATACCGGTTTATTTTCTCAGTTCCATGTTCGGCGGCCCGCGTCGCATCGCCGTTACGTTTAAATTCTTTGTATATACTTTTGCGGGCAGTTTATTAATGCTGGTGAGTTTATTGTATATCTATCAGCACACACCCGACCATACGTTTGCCTGGACTGCCTTTGTGGAAGCGGGTAAAGCCCTTGACCCCGGTACGCAATCCTGGTTGTTTTGGCTGATGTTTATTGCTTTTGCCATTAAGATGCCTGTATTCCCTTTTCATACCTGGCAACCCGATGCTTACGAACAAAGTGCTACACCCGTTACGATTGTGATGAGTGCCCTGATGGTCAAAATGGGTTTGTTTGCTGTCATTGTTTGGTTGCTCCCGGTGTTGGCCGCCGGCAGTGAACAATGGATCAATGTGGTTATGATTCTTTCAATTACCGGTATACTGTATGCGTCGTGCTTGGCGATGGTGCAAAGCAATATCAAGCGCCTGATCGCCTATTCTTCCATTGCGCATGTCGGACTGATGTGTGCGGCTATTTTTGCGCATAACGAATTGGGGATGCAAGGTGTAGCGGTACAAATGTTCAACCACGGCATCAATATCATGGGCTTATGGTTTTTGGTCATGGTTATGGAACATCGCCTCCATACACAAGATTTAAATCAAATGGGTGGGATCGCCAAGGTTGCACCGAAATTTACCATCGCGCTTGTTTTGATCTCACTCGCGAATATTGCTTTACCACTGACCAATGGCTTCGTGGGTGAGTTTATGATGTTCAATGCCGTTTTTAACGCCACTACATCTTATCGTATGATTTTCGCGGTATTGGCCGGTCTTGGCGTTATACTCGCTGCTGTATATACGCTCACCATGATTCGCAAAGTTGCTTACGGTGAAGTAAATGCAGCGACTGAAAAATTTACTGATTTAACGACAAATGAATTTCTTGTACTAGGCATCCTCATGTTGTTGATCCTGGCTTTGGGTTTTTATCCAAAACTGATCACCGATCTGCTTATCGCAAATTGATAAATTGAAAAAAAATATACAAAAATGAATGCAATTGTTGTTTCGGCTTTATTGGGTGTGTTGATGATGTTTTCAGGGTTGTTTTTCCGAAAAAGCAAACAGGTGCAGGTCATGGCCTGGCTATCCGCCTTTATCATGATGGGCACTGTGATATACGATAAATATCTGGTATCAACCGACACCCAGTCTTTTTTTGGGATGATCCATCTTGATGCATATGCAGCATGGTTCAATGTACTCATTACTGCCTGTACGTTGATGTATATCATGATGTTTCATAAACAGATCTCTGTTGTCGGGAAAAATGATGCTGAATATTTTGCGCTTATCTTTTTTATTTTGTGCGGTGTTTACTTGTTATCATCATACAGTAGCCTTTTGATCTTATTCATCGGAATCGAAATTCTTTCTATCCCACAATACATTCTTGCCGGCAGTGATAAGCAAAATATAAAAAGCAATGAAGCTTCGCTGAAGTATTTTCTAATGGGTTCATTCAGCACGGGCATTTTATTGATGGGTATAACGTTGATTTATGGCGCTACCGGGAGTTTCGATTTAATGAGCGAATCATTTACCCGGCAGTTTATCAGTGCAGAGGGTCTCAATGCGCTGGGTTTTGTCGGTGTTATGTTGCTGATTATTGCTTTTGGTTTTAAAGTATCCGCTGCACCGGTTCATTTTTGGACACCCGACGTATACGACGGCACACCTACTGCTTTTACCCCTTTTATGGCAACGGTTGTTAAAGTGAGTGTATTTCTGGCCTTTATCAAATTATTTCATTTATCCTTTGGCAATATCAATGATTCGTGGCAAATGACCATCGCTGTGATGATTGCGCTCACATTGCTTATCGGCAATTTTACAGCGGTTTACCAACAAAGCGTTAAGCGAATGATGGCGTATTCGTCCATTGCTCAAGCCGGATTTATGTTGTTTGCCATCTATTCATTCAACACAACATCTTGGAGAGGTTTGCTATTGTACAGCGTTGTTTACACCTTGGCTTCTCTCGGCGTATTTGCTGCAATCATTAAAATGAAAGATCAAACTTTTGAAGGGTTTAATGGTCTGGCCAAACGACAACCGGTTCTGGCGGCTACTTCGGCAATCTGTCTTCTATCACTAGCCGGCATCCCACTCACCGGTGGATTTTTTGCTAAATATTTTTTACTCTCTGCAACGGTTGAACAGGGCCGTATGCTGGGATTGGTCATTTTCGCCGTATTAATGGCCGCAGTCAGCGCCTATTACTATTTTAAAGTGATCATGAGTATGTATTTCCGGGAAGGAGAAGCCGAATTACTCGCTGAGCCTACAGCAATCGAAAATGTGCTGTATATTTTGAACGCGGCTATCCTGATCGTACTTGGTCTTTTACCCGGACTTTTGTTGCTGTAATTTCTTTTCACAATTCTGTAAGTTTTGCATCACAATTAGGTAATACATCTGTGCGAGTTTTGTACAAAATGCCGGATATGCTTTATGTACATTCTTTCAGCCCCATCGAACAGCAATTGTATAAAAGACTGGCCGATAACGAAGTGGTGACACAAATGGACATCCACTCGATACACGACGCCGGCTGTTTACAACGACTTCAGCAATTTCAATATCATGACACCCTGATTTATTCCTATCAGCAGCTCGATCGTTATCGTCATTTGGATTCTTTTCAACGCGAAATCGAACAGATAAAATTGCTGATGGAATATGTGATCAACAATGGGTTTCAAAAGCTTGTGCTGATTTCATACCCGGGAGCCTATGCCTCCTCCGACAATATGTTTTTACAACATAAAGGCATCATTGAACAGTTATTTGTTGGCAGTGGAGTATCCTGCACAATACTCCGGGTACAGGGTATCTGTAGTCCTCCGCTGCAACTCAACAATTTTCATCATTTATTTTACCGAGCCTCACAAAACCAATACATTATTCCGAAGCGTGCCGGACAAGTGATATATTCCATTCAGTTAAACCATCTCGCGCAAATAATAGCAGGCGCGTGTGCATTGCCCTCATCAGAATGTTTTGATGTTTTCGATAAGGTAAGTTCATTAAAAAACTTTTTAAGTTACAGCACCCAACATATAGAGGTCAAAACCCGACCGGTGCTTTACTTGTACTGGCAAAGTTATTTCGACCGATATACTGCCCCCACGATGTTTGAACTATTTATGCGTGCTGCCGTACCCATGTATAATTTCAGAACAGAGAAAGCATTCTCCATTTCCTTGCATGCCGAGATGTTTGCACCTCTCCGGTCGGGGCATACGCATCAGCCAGATGATCAATTTATCATTGCACGAAAAGAACAACTGATACCGGTATCCTAATTGCTGTTGTACGGTAACAGGGGGTAAAAAAATGCACACATTTTTTTTGAGATTTGTGTAAGCGATAGAAAAGAAACGCTTGTGTAAAACTGCTTATTTTTTTTGATTGCACTGTGTGGTAAAAATCATCCGCTTTCTTTCTGTTATTTCTGCTAATTTTGTCCTACCCAAAATTATATTGCATGCGTTTTTTTCATCTCCTGAGCCTACTCGTTTTTTGCCAAACCATCTTCGCCCAGAACGATAATATTTACCGGTCGAAAGACAATCAGCATTATTGGCAAAATCGCAAACCATTTGCCGGTTATTGGCAACAAGATGTCGCATATAAAATTGTAGCCAATATCGATGAACGGACACGGGTGATAGATGCCACCGAAGAGTTGACCTACTGGAATAATTCGCCCGATGAATTGAATTTTGTCTACTTTCATTTATACCAAAATGCTTTTGTTAAAGGTTCGTACTTGCAGGAACTGTATGCGGTGAATCACCAGCCGGTCAAACATATGGGCAAGTATCAGCAACAGGGCTTAGGCACTATAGTTGAAAATCTGACCGTCAATGGAAAAAAGGTGAAAGTTGAACTCGACAATACTATCATGAAAGTTTACCTGCCGGCGCCGCTGAAATCGGGTGAATCGATTGTACTTAAAATGAATTTTGCTACCTTCTTCGATAATGGCGATATCCGGCGCCGGATGAGTGCCTATATGTCCGGCGATTTCCCGCATTTTAATGGCGTTCACTGGTATCCGCGTATTAGTGTTTACGATAGCAAAAAAGGCTGGGATACTGATCAACATTTGAATAAGGAACTTTATGGAAATTATGGGATGTTTGATGTTAAACTCACATTTGCCGACAACTACGTCGTAGAAGCCACGGGAGCTTTGCAAAATGAATCAACGGTATTGCCGGCGGCGTTGCGCCAAAAGCTGGATGTCAAAAATTTTGCGCATAAGCCATGGAACGAAAAAGCATCTGTGATTATCCCGTACGATAGCAGTAAAAGAAAAACCTGGCATTATATTGCCAATAACGTACACGATTTTGCTTTCACTGCTGATCCAACTTACCGTTTAGGCGAAACGGTGTGGAATGGTGTCCGCTGTATTGCTATCGTGTGTGAACCTCATGCTGCGAAATGGCAAACGGCTTCCGATTATGTGGCTAAAATTATCCGGACCTTTTCGGAAGATTTTGGGATGTACGAATATCCAAAAATGGTGGCCGCGGATGCGAATGACGGTATGGAATATCCGATGCTGACACTCGACGGGGGAGGAGAACCGGACTTTCACGGTTTGCTGGTTCATGAAATCGGACACAACTGGTTTTATGGAATGGTCGGTAATAACGAGACCTACAGGGCTGCGTTGGATGAAGGGTTTACCCAGTTTCTGACTGCTTGGGGGCTTTCGAAAATTGATGGCGATACCATGATCGAGACACCTGAAAAGAACAAATACAAACGCAAGCATCGTGAAGCAAAGCTGGTAAAAGATAGAAGCGTCTATTTACGGTATATCAACGACGCCATGCGACACGACGACAAAGAACTGAACACCCATTCAAACGATTTTCATAATTCTATTCATCACGAAAACGGCTATAGCAATGTATATCATAAAACGGCAACCATGTTGTATAATCTGCAATATGTATTGGGCGATTCTTTGTTTCAAAGCAGTATGAAACATTATGTGGCCAAATGGAAATTCGCGCATCCTTATTTTGAAGATTTCAGACAAAGCATTATTGAATTTACGCATCAAGATCTTAACTGGTTTTTCGATCAGTGGCTCGAAACGACAAAGACGATCGATTATGGGATTCTTTCCGTGAAAAAAACGATGAAGAACAATGAATACAAGATCAAATTTAAACGGTACGGCTTGATGCAAATGCCTGTCGATTTTACGGTCACCGCCAAAAATGAACAACAATACAGCTATACGATTCCGAATACAGTATTTCAAAAGAAAACAAAAAATAAAACCCTGCCGAAATGGTATGGTTGGGATTTGCTTTATCCAACCTATACTGCCAAATTGGTAATACCATCCGGAATAAAGTTGGTTCAAATCGACACCAGCAATCGCCTTGCGGATGTGGATATGATGGACAATTATAAAAGACCCGGTTTAAAACTGGCGCCTGAATCATTGAACCTGAAATGGGAATCCTGGGTTTACAATACCCCGACCTGGAAAAAGTACAATGGCTTTATTCGACCGGACTTATGGTGGAATGCCATTGATGGCGCAAAGATCGGCGTTAATTTTAATGGCAGCTATCTCAACTATCTCCGCAAATTGTATGTTACGGTTTGGTGTAATACCCGATTGCTGTCTCTGCAAAAATATCGGGCTTTCGAAGGCGAGAATTGGTGGAAAGGTATATCACCAATCGATTATACGGCCAGGTATGAAAGTCCCTTGAAAAAAATTAATCACAAAATAGTTTGGGGACTTGAAAGCCGCTTGATAGAGGGTTTTGCTAAGCATGGTTTGTATGCTTATTACTTACTGAACGATAAAAGTCAGTTCAGGATAGAAGCGAATACCTTTTACCGACGTGGCGATATTACAAATAAGTATTTGTTCAGCCCGGCTGAATGGAGTAGTTATGCCAACGGTTCCGCCGGATCGAATACGCAAAAGAACTCCTACCTTCAATTGCAATATAAAACGGCCTACAATGGAAAACTTGGATTTGGTACAGGAACATTGAGTGCGCGCACGTCTTTCAACTATGCCTATTCCTGGTTACAGGGCGAACTGGTGCATCATAAAAGTTTGCGTAAGCTGGATCTGCATGCGAGAGTGTTCGCACGACTTGGTTTTGGTGATGAAACGCCCAAAGAAAGTGCCCTATTCCTTGCCGGCGGCAGTCCGGAAGAAATGATGGAAAGTAAATTTACGCGTTCGCAGGGTATAGTGCCTTTACGTGCCGGGGGGTATCACACCGATGCATTTAGTCAGTTGCATACAGCGGGCGGGCTTAACCTGCGAGGGTATAACGGGTATTATGCGATCGATGCCGGCTCAAATGGTACGTTATATGTCAATTACAAAGGCAGGAGCGGTGCTGCGGTGAATCTGGAATTAGAATGGGATCGTTTGATAAAGTTCAAACCGAAATTATTGCACGACTACGTGCATGTGGATCTATACTTTTTTGGCGATGCAGGGCTGATCAATCGGGGGGTGCTCAACTTAGCTAATCTCACTGATGTGCAGCCGTTGAAGGCCTGGAGTAAATTGCGCGCAGATGCCGGAATCGGAACTGCACTTACTATCAAAAAGCTTGGACCTTTCGAGAAATTCCAACCCTTCACGATCCGCTTCGATATGCCTTTGTTATTGAGTGCTCCGCCGAATGCCAAGCCTGATTTTTTTGCGTGGCGATATATAGTAGGGTTTAGCAGGGCACTCTAGGGGATGTCGGACAGCGTCGTCTGAGGGCTTGCACAGTTTGTCAAAAAAAAATATTCATTTCGTAGTGGCCACTGCTGCAATTAAGCTATCAACTGTTTCCGGTGGGATGAATACGTTTTTTGTTCAATTTGGTTTCTGACAAAGTTTCGTGGATAATTTTCTGCGGAATGATTCACCCGTCATAAGTTCAAATCCGACCAGTGTTTCGTTTTTCATAAACATGGCAGATGTAACAGACGTACCAATTTATGATTTGTTTGGGCCTAAAGTTTTCGAAAAATAATGTGCGGCAAGCGCAAGGAATACTTCGATAGTATTGCTAACAGACGGGAGGGATATGATGCATGTGTCCACTGGAAATTTTGCGCAGCAAAGAAAATTGTATGCTGGAAATAAATTTTTATTGCAACATTCGCCAGCCGTCATTTCAGGTTTGTCACTTATCCGAGGTGCTTACGTAAGTATCGTGTCGCTTTGATCACCTCACAAGCTCTAGGGTTCAAATCTATAAATTGCCGGATTTTCAACTCACTATATCCATCCGAGTGCTTCAAAACCTTTTCTGAACGGCCAGGGAATAGAGGCAAGAATGATTAGTAAGCCGATCAAATAAAACCAGAAGGCTGCTTTATGACGTCCGGCATCACTTGTTGCTTTTTTCGATTTGGCACGGCCGATATGAATGATCACAACAGCGATCAACATCATGGTAATATGTTCAACAGCAAAGAAGCGTGCATAGCTATCTTTCATCACATAAGCCATTCCATTGTTCTGAATATTTTGCAACCCTAGGGCACCGGTGAAATACAAAACAAGTCCGATCAGCAACTGCAGATCAACAACAGAAGTGAAGATCAGACCGAATAAGTTATCTCTTTTTTCGAAGGCTCTGTTTTGTTGCATACCGGTAAAAGCTGCACCAATGGCTACGAGGGCGTTCAATAAAACCAACCATCGCAGGATACTGTGGATATCGTTCAGAAGTGTCATGTTGAAGAATTTGGGACTGCAAAGATAAACATGCATTTAACAATAAATCATATAGTTTTTATACAGTTCAGTGTATTACTAAATGTTGATTTCCTTTCCGACTTTGTTCGTTTTACCTAAGTTTACCGTAATTTTACAATAACGAAACCCATTACGTATGTTTAATGATGATTATTTTGACGGGGACGATTTTCGTGACATTGAGGATTTACTCATCGAGTTTTTCAAGATAAAGAGAGGCGAACCACATGGTATTGTAACCGAAGAAGATTTTGAATACCTGATCGATTATTTTGATACCAATAGCGACCGCGAAAATGCCGGACTGGCCTGTGATGTCGCTACAACACTTTACCCTTTTTCTTCATCGCTTTTCCTCCGCAAAGCTGAATGGCTGATGAACCAAAAGAAATACGGACAGGCACTGAAAATCCTTGATCAAATTGAGGAGATCGATCCCAATAATATTGAATGTGTATTTATGAAATCGGATATCTTACTCGACCAAAATCGTTTTTCCGAAGCCGTGGATATTCTGGAGAAGAATGCGGATAAATTTGACAGTGTCGACAAAACAGATATTTTGCTAGAGTTGTCGGAAATATACGATGAACTGGAAGAATTTGAAAAAGTGTATACGACCCTCAAACGTATTTTGCTATACGAACCTACCAACGAAGATGCATTGCTGCGCATCTGTTTCTGGGCGGAGATCAATAATTTTCATGAAGACAGTATTGAACTCCACAATAAGATTATTGACGAAGTTCCTTTCAATGCCATGGCCTGGTATAACCTCGGGGTTGCCTTTCAAGGTTTGAAGTTGTATGAAAAAGCCATCGATGCTTACGATTATTGTCTTGCTATTGACGACAAATTTGAATATGCTTACCGTAACGAAGGGGATGCCTATATTCAACTCAAGCAATTCAACAAAGCGATAGAAGTGCTGGAAATTCACTTGTCTATCGCCAAGCCGGAAGATATTATACTTGAAGCCATCGGATATTGCTGGGACAAACAAAAGCAATACGCCAAAGCAAGAGACTACTATCGAAAAGCATCGCAACTCAATCCGCAGGATGATCAGATCTTTTTTAAGATCGGTGAAACCTATACCAAAGAATCGCAATGGGAAAAAGCGATCAAAGCATATTCAGTAGCCTTACACATCAATAAAAATAACGCTTCCTATTGTCTCGCGCTGGGAAATTGTCTCATGGAAATGCAGGCAGAAAAAGAGGCGCTGGTTTGTTATTTGAATGCCGTGCAATTACGACCCGATATCAAATCAACCTGGCAGGCCCTCGTAAAAGCTCTGTATACCGCTTCATATCTCGATGAAGCCATGTCGCAACTGCAAATCGCTACCGAACATTGCGGCGATAAAGTTGAATTTATTTATTACAAATCCGCTATATTGCTTGCCCAGGGCAAAACAAAAGAAGCTGTGATTCAGTTAGAGCATGCATTGATGACCAATGATAAAAAAATCAGCGCGTTGAAGTTCATTGACCGGGAAATTATGCATCATCCCGTTTTTGCAGAGGTGTTGGTACGGTATAAAAAGAAAAAGTAAGTGGACGTTCAATCAAAATTACCTCAAGCGGGTACAACCATCTTCACGGTGATGAGCAATCTGGCTCGCGAACACAATGCCATCAATCTCTCACAGGGCTTTCCTGATTATCCGGTTTCACCAACCTTGATTCAATATGTAAACGATGCGATGCATGCCGGACACAACCAATATGCACCCATGCCCGGATTGGCCGAACTCAGAAATGTTTTGGCCACAAAAATCAAAACTTTATACGGCGCGAAAGTGAACGCCGACACTGAAATCACCATCACACCCGGTGCGACCTATGCGATCTATGTTGCGTTTACGACGATACTACAGCCCGGCGACGAAGTGATCGTTCTCGAGCCTGCCTATGACAGTTATATCCCGAATATTTTATTAAATGGCGCAAAGCCGGTTTGTGTGCCTTTGCGTTATCCCGATTATGCGGTCGACTGGGAGAAAGTGAAAGCAGCGATTACCAATAAAACAAAAGCGATCATCGTCAATACACCGCATAACCCGACAGGTTACGTTTGGACAAATGATGATTTGCTCGCCCTGGAAGCTCTCACAGAGGGTACTAACATTTTTGTATTGAGCGATGAAGTGTACGAACATATCACCCTCGATGGTAGGCCGCACGAGTCGGTACTCCGCTCAGAAAAGTTGCGCGAACGAAGTTTTGTATTGTATTCTTTTGGGAAAGTCTTTCACGCGACAGGATGGAAAATTGGTTATTGCGTGGCGCCAGAACATTTGATGACCGAATTCAGAAAAGTTCATCAGTTTGTGGGT
>CAZFKA010000008.1:21855-29479 GCA_964519155.1 uncultured Bifidobacterium sp.
AAATACACCCATGCAGGTGGCTTTGGCAAAGTTGCTCAGCAATGAAAATGAATACTTGCGCTTGCCTTTATTTTTTGAACGGAAAAGAGATTTATTTCTGAAACTGATTAGGGATCTTCCGTTTACCATTCATCAACCTTCGCAAGGGAGTTACTTCCAACTGGCCGGATACGAAAAGATCAGTGATCTGCCCGATCGCGAATTCGCAATAAAGCTAACCCGGCAATACGGCGTGGCAACAATTCCCGTTAGTGCATTTAACCGGGATGGGCAAGATGATCGTCTCATCCGGTTTTGTTTTGCCAAAAAAGATAGTACCCTGGTTGACGCCATGGAACGGTTGAAAAAACTCAAAAATTCAGACGGCTTTTAAAAGCTCAACATCAACTGGCGCTGTGTAAGATACGCTATCAATCAAGAAAACCCCGAACGGACCGAACGGGGTTTTACAAGCTAAACACTAAAAACGACTATTTGACAACTTTAATACACCCATCTTTGATTTCGACCTTGTCGTTTGCATTAACTTCCACTTTTCCACATGACGTTTCAATGGTACATTTTGTGCCGCTACCCTGTACAGTGGTTGCACCGGAAGTACTGCTTCTGAATTCCACTTCCTTTGTGGAACCATCCATCGTTACTTTAAATTTGTAATCTTTCGAGTCTTTGTTGTAGTATTTGATATACACAGACCCGAATGATACCGAACAGCTAAATAAGGCCAATAATAAAACACTGATCTTTTTCATATTTATTTTTTTTCAAAAATAGGTCAAACCCTTTTTTGTGACCGAAAAAATGAATAAGTGCCGGACAAATTTTAATAAATGATGATTTTGCGCTTGTTTTCTTATTCGAATTTCCCCATTTGTTAGGCACCGGCAGGCCATGGCCCATCGTTCTGCTTTGCGTAATGGTAAAAACTTGAAAATCCACGCGGGAAATTTATATTTGCACACTATGATAAATATTACTTTTCCCGATGGCAATGTTAAGCAGTTCGAATCCGGTGTGAGTTCAATGGACATTGCAAAGTCAATCAGCGAAGGATTAGCCAAAAAGATTCTGGTGGCTGAAGTGAATGGAGTTGTGATGGACCTTGCCCGGCCGATTACGTCAGACAGTACCATCAAATTAATGACCTGGGACGATCCGACGGGCAAAAATACTTTTTGGCACAGTTCTGCCCACTTAATGGCTGAAGCCGTAGAAATGCATTTTCCGGGTGTGAAGTTCTGGGTTGGACCTGCGCTCGACAATGGATTTTATTACGACATGGATCTGGGCGACCGGCATATCACCGAAGAGGATTTGCATCAACTCGAGCTTAAAATGGCAGAACTGGCGCGTCAAAACAATATTTATATCCGTGAAGAAATTTCAAAAGGGGACGCGATACAATATTTTACCGAAAAAAATGATGAGTATAAACTTGATCTGTTACAAAACCTGGAAGATGGGGCTATTACTTTCTATCGGCAAGGAGCGTTTACCGATCTCTGCCGCGGTCCGCACATTCCGCACACCGGACATATCAAAGCCATTAAACTGACTAATATTGCCGGTGCTTACTGGAAAGGGGACGAAAAAAATAAACAACTGACACGGGTATATGGAGTGAGCTTTCCGAATGCCAAATTGCTTGAAGAACATTTACTCATGCTTGAGGAAGCCAAAAAACGCGACCATAGAAAATTGGGTAAAGAACTGGGTATTTATACCATGAACGATGATATTGGGCAGGGCCTGATTCTCTGGATGCCAAACGGTGCCGTGATCATAGAAGAACTGGAAAAGCTCGCCAAAGAAACAGAAGAAGAGGCTGGGTACAAACGTGTTGTTACACCGCATATCGCAAAAGAAAACCTGTACTACACCAGTGGGCATTTGCCTTACTATGCCGACAGTATGTATCCACCGATGGAACTCGACGGCACGCGCTATTATCTCCGGGCGATGAACTGTCCGCATCATCACAAAATATTTGATGCTGAACCCCACAGTTATAAAGAAATGCCTTTACGGCTGGCTGAATATGGAACCTGTTACCGTTACGAACAAAGCGGTGAACTGTTTGGCCTGATGCGGGTTCGATGTTTGCATATGAATGACGCTCACATTTATTGTTCAAAAGAACAGTTTGCAGATGAGTTCAAAGCGGTGAATGCGATGTATCTGAAATATTTCGAAATCTTTGGTATCGAAAAATATGTGATGCGTTTATCACTCCACGATCCGGAGAAACTGGGACAAAAATATGTGAATGAACCCGAGCTATGGCTCGAAACTGAACAATTGGTGAGGCAAGTGTTGATTGAAACCGGTGTACCTTTTGTAGAGGTGAAAGGAGAAGGTGCATTTTACGGGCCCAAAATTGATGTACAGATCTGGAGTGCGATTGGCCGTGAATTTACCTTGGCAACCAATCAGGTTGACTTTGCCCAACCGCGAAGTTTTAAATTATCATTTACCAATCAGCACAACGAACCTGAAATTCCGTTAATCATTCATCGTGCACCCTTGGGTACCCATGAGCGTTTCATCGGGTTTTTGCTTGAGCACTATGCAGGCAAATTGCCGATGTGGCTCTCACCGGTGCAGGCCAAAATATTGCCGATTAGCGATAAGTTTATGGACTACTGCAACGACCTGAAACGCAAAATGCGCAAGCAGGGTATCAGGGTAGAGATCGATGACAGAAATGAAAAGATTGGCAAAAAGATCAGGGATACCGAATTGATGAAAGTACCGTATATGCTGGTTGTTGGCGAAAAAGAAATGAATGAAAATGCAGTGTCGTTGCGTATACAAAGCAAAGGCGATCAGGGTATTATTCCGGTTGATAGCCTCATCAGTGGTATGGTGGAAATGATACAGAACAGGAGATAATGCCCTTTGCATGAGCGGTTAAAAAATGTGCCCACATCTTCGCGTCGCCTGAATGGTTTTCATTGCCGCTGAAATGTAGATTGTTTTTAGCACGCGGCAAAAAGTGAATGCCCGGCAATGCATTAATATAAAAGTCGGCGAAAAACATTTGCTATTTTTTACTACATTTGCCCAAATACGCCCTTCTTGAAAACCATACTTGATCAGCAGAAATTTAAAGTCGTCATCGAACGTCTTGCTCATCAGTTGATCGAAAATCATGGCGCCTTTTCAAATACGGTATTGATCGGGTTACAGCCCAGAGGGATTTTTCTGGCCAACCGACTTGTAGCCTATATCGAGAGCATCAGTAAATCAAAAATATCTTATGGTAAACTTGATATCACCTTTTATCGTGATGATTTCAATACCGGCAAAGAGTTGCATATCCCTACAGTAACCGAAATCGGATTTTCGATAGAAGGAAAGAAAGTGATCCTGATCGACGATGTATTGTTTACAGGCCGCACGATACGGAGTGCTCTCGATGCCCTGGTTGATTTCGGCCGACCCGAGAAAGTGGAATTGATGGTACTGATCGATCGACGGTACAGCCGGCAATTGCCGATACAAGCCGACTATACCGGTATGGTAATCGACTCCATTATCACACAGAAAGTAAAAGTGCTGTGGCAGGAAAATGATCAACACGATGAAGTTCTTTTGATAGAAAAATAAAAACACCTGATAACTATGTCTTTAAGTTCGAAACATTTGCTGGGTATCAAAAATCTGACACCCAATGATATTGAACTCATTTTTCAGACAGCCGATAATTTCAAAGAGGTCTTGAAACGACCGATCAAAAAAGTGCCTTCCTTGCGGGATACAACGATTGTGAATCTGTTTTACGAAAATTCAACCCGTACACGTATTTCATTCGAACTCGCCGAAAAAAGACTGGGTGCAGACACCATTAATTTTTCAAGCAGTGGTTCAAGCGTATCGAAAGGAGAAACACTGATTGATACCGTAAACAATATTCTGTCGATGAAGGTCGATATGGTGGTGATGCGACACAGTGCCAGTGGGGCACCTCATTTTTTAGCCAACCATATCAATGCCGCTATCATCAATGCCGGTGACGGTACCAACGAACATCCCACCCAAGCTTTACTTGATGCATTCTCTATCAGGGAAAAACTAGGGAATTTGAAAGGAAAGAAAGTGGCGATCATCGGCGACATTATGCATTCAAGGGTTGCCTTGTCTAATATTTATTGTCTCAAAAAAATGGGTGCAGAAGTGACTGTGGCAGGTCCTCCCACATTGATTCCGAAACATATAGCATCGCTGGGTGTTCAGGTAAGTTACCATGTGAAAGAAGTGTTGGAATGGTGCGATGTGGCCAACGTGTTGCGAATACAACTCGAACGGCAGAATATGCCATTATTTTCGTCACTCCGTGAATACGCATTGTATTTTGGAATTGATAAAAAAATGCTTGACAGTTTAAAAAAAGAAATTGTAATCATGCATCCGGGACCGATTAATAGGGGAGTGGAACTCAATTCAGATGTGGCTGACAGCGAACACTCCATTATCCTGAATCAGGTAGAAAATGGTGTAGCGGTACGGATGGCTGTTTTGTATTTGCTGTCGGGCAAGACGGCTAACGCTTGACAATTTATTTTTTTGCTGTCGAATTTTCTTACGATACCAGGCAAAGCCGGTTGCGCCGATGAATCAACGGTGATTTGATAGCATGATCGCTTTACAAAATAAGCATGCTGTACTGTTTTTCCATCGCTGCATTGCACAAAATAGCTACCCGATCGAAGCATGCTTAGATCCCATTTTTGGCTGAATATACCCGCTGCAGCAAGATAAGTGTCACAACGGATGCGTTCGCCTGAAATATTGTACAATGCAATGTTTACGATACTTTCAGTTTGTACATTCAAGCGGATATTCAGTGTGGAACTTGCCGGATTTGGCCATAACAGCAGGGGCTCAACCGATTATTCGCGTTCCAGCTTTATGATTTTTGAGCATGTCTCTTTCCCATCATTATCTGTTTGTTTTAAGCGATAGAAACTGATCAGGAGTGGTGCTGTATCCACGAAGGAATAGGTTCTGACAATCCCCGAATTGCCTGCTTCTTTTTGTTGCCCGACCAATATCGTTTCCGAATTAATAGAATATGGGTTTTAAGATATCATAGCCACAAAGCATTATATTTGTGCCTTCAATGACGGCATCTCATTGTAAACGTTAAAATCACGACATTCAAACATGGGTTTATTTGATAAGCTGTTTAAGCGAAATAAGGTTCAGGAAGAAGCGAAGGAGACGCTTGACAAAGGGCTTGAGAAAACCAAGGAAAGTTTTTTTTCCAAAATCACCAAAGCGGTTGCCGGTAAATCGGTTGTTGACGCAGAAGTGCTGGATGAACTCGAAGAAGCGCTGATTATGTCGGATGTGGGGGTCGCTACCACTGTCGAAATCATTAAACGCATCGAAGACCGGGTAGCAAAAGATAAATATATGGGTACTTCCGAACTCAATCGTATGCTGCAGGAAGAAATGGTGAATGTACTCACCGATGCACCTTCGCTGGAATACCAAAACTTTGATTTACCCGTCAATAAAAAGCCCTACGTGATTTTGGTGGTGGGCGTCAATGGTGTGGGCAAGACGACCACGATTGGCAAACTCGCCTACAACTTTAAAAATGCGGGCAAGAAAGTGATGCTGGGCGCGGCTGATACATTCCGGGCGGCCGCAGTGGATCAACTCACCATTTGGAGTGAAAGAGTCGGCGTGGATATCGTAAAAAAAGAAATGGGCAGCGATCCGGCTTCAGTCGCCTTTGATAGTGTAAACAGTGCAGTGGCCAAAGGTGCCGATGTATTGATCATTGATACGGCGGGACGTTTACACAATAAAGCCTATCTGATGGATGAACTGAACAAGATCAAACGGGTGATACAAAAGGTTATCCCTGATGCACCACACGAAGTACTGCTTGTATTGGATGGAAGTACCGGTCAAAATGCGCTTGAGCAAGCCAAACAATTTACCCAAACCACTGATGTGACTGCTCTTGCCATCACCAAGCTCGACGGTACCGCAAAAGGTGGGGTGGTACTGGCTATCGCTCATCAGTTTAAAATTCCTGTGAAGTATATCGGTGTGGGCGAACAGATGCAGAATCTGCAGATCTTCAACAAATACGAATTCGTGGATAGCTTGTTTAGTTTAAAGTAAACTTCCCTGGTTAATCTTTTGCACTCACGGTCTATTCGACACGAATCTGTGCGATAGTGAAAACATCTCCTTTACATTTTTTCCCTGTATTTTTGTCACCGGTATGAAATCGAAAAAGCTCCATAAGGATATTGTCAATATTACTACACTGGGTTGTAGCAAAAATATGGTAGACAGTGAAGTGCTGAGCGGCCAGTTGGCAGCTAACGGCATTGCCGTAAAACATGAAAGTGTAAAACCTGATTATAATATTTCCATCATCAATACTTGTGGTTTTATCGACAAAGCGAAAGAAGAAAGTATCAATACGATATTAGAACATGTGGCCTTAAAAGAAGAAGGCCATCTCGAGAAAGTATACGTCACAGGCTGTCTCAGCGAACGCTACAAGGGCGATTTGGAAACTGAAATTCCCGGGGTCGATGCTTGGTTTGGCACGATGGAATTACCCAATATTCTCAAAGCTTTTGAAGCAGATTATAAAGCTGAACTCATCGGTGAACGTTTACTCAGCACCCCGACGCATTACGCTTACCTCAAAATTTCGGAAGGCTGCAATCGTACCTGTTCTTTTTGTGCAATTCCGTTGATGCGTGGGAAACATATCTCTAAAACAATTGACGATCTCGTGAAAGAAGCAAGCGCTTTGGCTGCCAAGGGTGTTAAAGAGATCATGCTGATTGCGCAGGAATTAACCTATTACGGACTCGATATATACAAGGAAAGGAAGTTGGCTGATTTGCTCAATGCCCTTTGCGCTGTAGAAGGCATTGAATGGATTCGGCTGCATTATGCCTATCCGCACAAATTTCCGATGGACATCATCGATGTGATCAAGTCGCAACCGAAAATATGCAATTACCTCGATATGCCGTTACAGCATATTTCCGACAATATGCTCAAGGCTATGAAAAGGCAGATTACCCGCAAAGAAATTGTTGCACTGATCAGGGAGATCAGAAACATATTGCCTGAAATCTGTATCCGTACTACATTGATCGCAGGATTTCCCGGAGAAACGCAGGATGATGTCGACGACCTGAAATCATTTCTCCAAGAAATGCGGTTTGACAGAGTTGGCGTTTTTACCTACTCGCATGAAGAAGGAACGAGTGCCTATGAACTCGAAGACACACTGACACATGATGAAAAAGAAGAACGTGCGCAGGAGATCATGGCCGTACAGCAGGAAATATCGCTTGCGATAAACGAAGAAAAGGTGGGAAAGATTTTCAAAGTCATCGTCGACAAAAAGGAAGCCGGCCGTTATTTGGGGCGCACAGAATTTGACAGTGTAGAAGTAGACAACGAAGTGATCATCAATACAAAAAAGCGTTTAAAACCGGGCGATTTTGTTCAGGTTAAAATAACGAAAGCCTACGATTACGATCTTGAAGGCGAATTGCTTTAATCGTCACCGACAGCAAGCGGATTTCAATCGTCAATTGTGGTTCATCGTGTACCGGACACTAAGTACGCCATC
>CAZFKA010000008.1:29489-32175 GCA_964519155.1 uncultured Bifidobacterium sp.
TGTTTTCCATATAATGATACTGATAACGGATATTGTCGAAATAATAAATTTTACCGGCATAGAGTATTATGCTGACGCTGAAGGCACTGTTTTCGGGAAAGCTAAATCCAAGAAAAAACTGAAAATCGGTTTTTGGAATAGTATTCCCTAAGGCTTTGGTTGTTAACAAGTCGAATGATAGCGTATCATGATAATCAATGTTCGCGTTTTTGACGACTTCGATCGACGTAAATTTAGCCTTGCGATAGAAGCATGGCCTGAACCCGAAAAATAAGCTCTCGGAATTTTTTTTTCGTTTGTTCCACAATCCAATCGTGATCGGGAAGCACAATTTAATAAATTCAAACTTGTGACTAAAGCTGGTGGTGGTGACCGGTATTCTGCCCTGGTCGGTAAAATCGCTCCATTCTTCTTTATTGTATCTGCCAGCCTGTTGATATTGACAACCGACTGAAAAAAATGCAGATCTGTATTTTAGTTTGGCATGAACACCCGCTAAAGGACTAAACAGAAAAGACTGTCGACGCCACGTTTTAGATCCATCGTCATTTACCCGACCTACGCCGCTCCAGTAAAGATCGTTAAAAGCGTGTCCGATTTCAACGCTTCCATTGAAGCTTAATTTTGTTCTTGCGCTCATCAAACCGATCAGCATCATCTGCAGTAACACCGAAAATAGTATTGTTTTCATAAAAGGACGTTCAACGCATCTGGCATACAAGATAATCAAAAAAAAAATGAATCAGATGTTTGCAAAAAAATGAACGGCGAAAAATGCATGCTTTATTTTTTTCCGTCTACCTTTGACTATCGCTTGAATTCAAATATCAATGAGCATGGACCCTATCATCCAAGTCAGTAATCTGATCAAAAAATATGGAGACTTCACTGCCGTGAATGGGATTTCCTTTGACGTTTATGCAAATGAAATATTCGGTTTGCTGGGACCCAATGGCGCAGGTAAAACAACTACTTTGGAAATTATTGAAACCCTCCGTGAGAAAACCGCTGGAACAGTTTTGGTTGATAGCCTCAATATTGAAACTGATCAGGAAACCATAAAGAAAATAATCGGCGTTCAATTGCAGGCAGCGGGCTATTATCCTAATCTTAATTTGAAACAATTGCTGGAGGTGTTCGCCGGTTTATACAATATCCGAATCGACCCGCTGACTATTCTTCAGGAAGTAAATCTGGCAGACAAAGCCAAAGCAAAATTCAAGGAATTGAGTGGAGGACAGAAACAACGATTTTCCATTGCAACTACACTGATCAATAAACCCAAAATTATTTTTCTCGACGAACCTACCACCGGGCTCGATCCTCAAGCCAGGCGAAATTTGTGGGATCTTATTAAAGCATTGAAAGCGAATGGTACAACGATCGTAATCACCACACACTACATGGATGAGGCGGAAGAACTTTGCGATCGTATTGCAATTATTGACAGTGGGAAAATCATTTCATTAGATACCCCTGATGCAATGATCGATCAATTGATCTCCTCTGGTTTTGAACGAAAAAAGCAAGTCAAACTCGCAAATCTCGAAGATGTGTTCTTGAATCTGACCGGAAAAGAATTAAGAGAAGAATAACTCACCCGGGCATGTGTACCGTCCTTTATAGTCTACTTTACCCTATCGACCGAACTTCAACTTACTGCCAAGATATACGGCATTCGCACCCAATTCCTCTTCGATACGGATCAGTTGATTGTATTTGGCCATGCGATCGCTTCTGGATGCAGAACCTGTTTTGATCTGTCCGCAATTTAAGGCAACAGCAAGGTCAGCAATTGTACTGTCTTCCGTTTCTCCACTACGGTGACTCATTACCGTGTTGTATCCTGCTTGTTGAGCCATACTTACAGCGTCTATGGTTTCGCTCAACGAACCGATTTGGTTTACTTTTACTAATAATGCATTCGCGATATTTTCATGAATTCCTCGTTCCAAACGTTTTACATTCGTCACAAATAAATCATCACCAACTAATTGAACTTTTTTTCCTAATTCCTCGGTCAGCATTTTCCAACCTTTCCAATCATCTTCGGCAAGCCCGTCTTCAATAGAAACGATAGGGTATTGTTTGCACCAGTTCGCCCAGAATTTCACCAGCTCCTCACTTTTCATTTTTTTGCCTGATGATTTTTTGAATACATAACATTTTTGTTTAGCATCCCATAATTCACTATTGGCTGCATCCATGGCGATGGCAATCTGCGACCCGGCTTTGAATCCTGCCTGATCGATAGCGGTCATCACTGTTTCGATGGCTTCTTCATTACTTTGAATATCAGGTGCAAACCCACCTTCATCACCTACATTGGTTGAGTATCCTTTTTTCTTCAAAACATTTTTTAGGGTATGAAAAACTTCAGTGCCCCAACGTAATCCTTCGCTGAAACTTGATGCCCCTACCGGCATGACCATAAATTCCTGAAAATCGATTTTATTGTCTGCATGCGCACCGCCATTCAAAATGTTCATCATGGGTACCGGTAATGTTTTTGCATTGGTTCCTCCTACATATCTGAAAAGACTCATGCCGGATTCTTCCGCGGCCGCTTTGGCTG
Organism: uncultured Bifidobacterium sp.; assembly: GCA_964519155.1. GTDB lineage: Bacteria > Bacteroidota > Bacteroidia > Chitinophagales > Chitinophagaceae > OLB11. The sequence continues at coordinate 32,065 of CAZFKA010000008.1, forward strand.
CAGCCATACTTACGGCAAGGATCGCATTCGCCCCTAATTTGCTTTTATTTGCGGTTTTGTCTAACGCAATCATGGTACGATCGATTCCGATTTGATCGGTAACATCCATCC
>CAZFKA010000009.1:0-11383 GCA_964519155.1 uncultured Bifidobacterium sp.
TCCCCGTACCCTAGCCATGACCAGTTACGGCGATCTTGAAGTGTCGGTGATCAACGAATTGCCACCCGGACGAAAACCAATCAGTACGGTTCACCGCACGGAAATGCATCGCGCCAAAGTGATGGATTTCATCAGACAGGAGATACAGCTAGGTCGGCAAATTTATATCGTTTATCCGCTAATCGCTGAAAGTGAAAAATTGGACTATGAAAACCTTTATGCCGGCTACGAACAAGTCAGACAATTTTTTCCCGAGCATAGCTACAACATTGCTATGGTACACGGTAAGCAAAATGCCGAAGAGCGCGAGCAAAACATGTTGAGTTTTGTCAAAGGCAAGGCCCATATTTTGGTCGCTACTACAGTGATTGAAGTAGGAGTGAACGTGCCCAATGCCAGTGTGATGCTGATTGAAAGTGCGGAACGCTTCGGTCTTTCACAGATGCACCAGTTGCGTGGACGAGTCGGCCGTGGCGCAGATAAATCGTATTGTATTCTGCTCACGGGTAGTAAACTCACGGCAACTGCTCGGGAAAGAATACAGACCATGGTGAACGAAACCAGTGGCTTCGCTATCGCTGAGAAAGACCTGGAACTCCGTGGACCCGGTGAAATAGACGGCGTCCGTCAAAGTGGTGCCGCCGATCTTAAAATCGCAGATATCATTCAAGATGTTGAACTCATGGCAACGACCCGACAAGTGGCCATTGATATTTTACAAAGCGATCCGGAACTCGAACATATTAACCATGTAAATTTGAAAATGCATGTGTTGAGCCGTAAAGAAAAGGAGATCTGGAGCCGAATTTCATAAAGCGGCTAAGGACGACTTTTCGTTGCGTTTTTTAACTGCCTGTTGAACGATTTAAGAACAGTATCGATTGACTTTCGCATCGGTCCGGATAATTTGTTGAAATATTTGGGTTGTGTCATTGCATTGAATTCGCCCAACATTTCCGGATAGTTAAGTGTAATTTTACACAGCAGTTTTAAAGCATTGACCCGCACTGACGCTTGCTTATTTACGTTTTGCCAAAGGCCTGCTGCCTGGTCAAACAATAGTCCGTCCGTATTTTCATTACCATGCATGCGGTACAGGATCTTTAAAATTTCTCTTTGTTCACCATCCACTTTTTTGGGTAAAATAGTAGCCAGTGCGTTGATATGTTTGCATATTCGTCTATCATTGTCAACCATGCCATGAAACACTAACCATGCAGCCCGCCACGAAAAAGGTTGTTTGTCTGCTATAATTAATTCGATGGCTTCAACTATACACCCCGGGTGCTTCGCCACATAGAGGTGTAATTGCTCACGTTGACAATGCAACAAAAACGATTCGAGTTGTGTCAACATGGTTGCCGGCCTGCTCATCAAAAAAGTTTTCTGTTTGGCGATTCAGCTATTGCGTAAATTATTTTATGGCAGAAAGTTTACCTTTCAAATCGGCTAATGTACTTTTTACCTGTTCCATTTCTGCTTTCAATCGACTTTGTTCTGCATCGTTTTCACCGATTTTACCTGTAGCTTTTTCAATATCTTTTTGAAAATCTTCGGCGTCTTCCAGCGCATTTTTATACGCTTTATCAGCCTTTTTTACAGCATCTTCCTGTTTATCAATCTCCTTTTTGATCGCATCCATTTGGTCTACCGTGCCGGTCTTGCCCTTTACAAATTCCAGGGTTTTTTGTTGGTTGTCCAGTTCAGATTTTCTTTTATTTATTTCTACTTTATTGTCCGATGCTTTGCCTTCGCTTTTCGCTTTGTCTTTTGCCAGTGAGCTACCATTTTTGGCGGCTTTTTTCAGGTCTTTTTCCAGATCTTTCAATTTGAGTTCATTCTTACTGATCGCGTCCTGATAACCAAACCGCATCACATCTGCTGCGAAGTTATTCATCCAGCCTATCGTTTTTTCATGTGCTTCAGGATCAGATTCCTTATTCATGAAGTTTTCGTATCCCTTCGACGTTAACATATACAAGGTGGTATGACCATTGTCTTCTTCGGCCTTAAAATAAACGTCCATTTTTTCAGCATGTATGTCGGGCAAAGAAATACCGGTATAGGTCATAAACCCGTCTTTTACATTTCCGCCCTTGATACCGGCATCTGTCATTTTTTTACGCAAAGCCCCTTCGGTAATTAAAGCAGGCATATCGTAATGTGCACTGACAGCCGTTTGGCTTTTTTTATTGAAATCGATCACGGTTGATTTGGCGTTTTGTGCAGTTGCCATTTCAAAAAGACCAATAAATAATAAGAAGATAAGAATGTGTTTTTTCATGATGCTCTATTTTCAGCAAAAATAGACTGAATGAAATATTACATGGTCAATATTTTGTAAAAGCCGGTCGAAAATATCATCAGGTAAAGAATCGAAAAGTGAAGACGTGGGCGGCGAATATCGTTAAAGAAATGTTTCACCACCGGCAGGATACTAATTTGCAAGCGGTGAAACAAAATGCTTTTCATACATTTACTTTTCGAAAAAAGGAAAAAGCCTTGAGTATAAAAAAATTAGCGGGACAAACCATCTGGTATGGTGTACCCAGTATTGCCACCCGGTTTTTGGGGTATATATTAAATTTTTCACTCATTTTTTTATACAAGCCTTACAATATTGCGGATATTACACAGGTCTATGCCATTTTTCCCTTTCTCAATATTTTATTTACCTACGGACTCGAAACCAGCTATTTCCGTTTTTCTCATCATGTCGAAAAGAACACTTTATATAGCACCTTGTCGAATTCGATCTGGATATCGACGATCATTTTTACGGTAATCATTTTGGCTTTCCGTGTGCCGCTGTCAGTACTTACCGATTTGCAGGAACATCCCAATTACATAACCTATATGGCCGCGATTCTTTTTCTTGATACGTTGAGCGCCTTACCTTTTGCCAAACTCAGACAGGAGGAAAGACCCAAACGTTATGCCTTTATCAAAATGATCGGTGTATTGCTCAACGTGTTGATCGTGATATGGTTTTTAGGTTTTTGTCCGGGTATTGCCAAAGATCATCCCGGTAGTTGGTTGCTGGTCGGATACAATGAAAAGGTCGGTATCGATTACTATCTCATCGGTAATGTTATTGGCGCCGGTTTTACTTTATTGTTATTGTTGCCGCAAATGAAAAAAGTAAAATTGCGTTTCGACAAGGCCGTGTGGCGCGAAGTAATGATTTATGCGATGCCGCTCATCATTGTTGGTTTGGGTGGAATGATCAATGATATGCTGAGTCGTTTGGTATACCAGTATGTGAGTCCGTTACCCAGCCATGAGGCAAAACATCAGTTAGGCGTTTTTGCAGCGAATTACCGTTTGGCTATCTTGATCACCATTTTTATTCAAATGTTCAGACTGGCTGCAGAGCCCTTTTTCTTTAATCAGGCAAAAAATAAAAATGCACCCGAAACGTATGCACGTGTCATGTTGTTTTTTGTCATTGCCTGTGCATTTATGTTTTTATCGGTGAGCCTTTATCTGGATGTGTTCAAGAAGATCATGACCCTTAAATATCCTGATTATGGCGAAGGCATCCATATTGTTCCGATTTTAGCTTTGGGAGGGGTCTTTCTGGGTATTTATTATAACCTGTCGTTTTGGTATAAACTCACCAATAAAAACTGGTTTGGAGCAGGCATTACGGTAGGAGGCGCCGTGATCACAGTATTGCTCAATATTCTCTGGATTCCAAAATTTGGATATACCGGTAGTGCCTGGGCTACCCTGATTTGCTATTTTTTCATGATGATCAGCAGTTATCTACTTGGTCAAAAGTATTATCCCGTTCCCTATCCGTTACAACGTATTGGCCTTTATCTTGGCGTAGCTATTTTACTGGCGGCCTCGTCTCAGTATTTTAATCTGCATGTCGAATCGATGGCTGTCAAACTGTTGTTCAGTACTTTTTTGATGGGCATATTTGTCGTGGTGGTGCTTGCATTCGATCGTAAAAATTTCACCTTCCTGCCTGTCGTAGGAAAATACCTGGGTTGATCATGGTTGTAACAACTCGCAGGCCATTTGGTAGTGTTGTTCTTCAACACTGTTGTGAAAGTATTTTTCATAAAACGTTTTCATCGACATTGAATGCGCCCACACGCACGCGCGACGGTTCCAGCATAATTTCGCCACACAGTTATGACAGAGCCACGCAACCTGACCATCAAGTTCATTAAGCGAATTTGAACCGTTCATACAACACGCAAATACGGCGCAGTGAGGCAATCCAAACATATGACCGGTTTCATGGGCAGCCACATGCAGCGTGCGACGCAAGGCAAGACCTATATCAGGTTGATCACCGTCTTTTTGTATAAAGCGGGCCATACTCCATACACCCACTCTTTGCTGCAGACTGGCCAAGCCAAAAGCATAATTCCAATCATCTTTCGGGTACAGATCAATCGGAGTGAATGCGATGATGGAATGAGCATCAGGGGGTAGCCTTTTGACCAGTATACTATCGAGTACATATCCGGCACTAATCTGCCCATTTGCGCGTCGTTGGGTTAGGGGAATACTGTTTGCGTTGAGCGGCGCCAATTCGCGTGTTGCAATAAGAAAAAACGAAGCAAGATATTCGCGCGTCATTTCAAAAATCACATTTGCAGTTGAATCAAAATCGCCCAATTTCACCAGATAAAGATATTGGCGGACAGTATCCGTTTGCAAAGGTTTTCGCGAAATATAATCTTGCAAACTCAAGTAGGGTTCTGTGTGTTCGCTGAGCCATTCGCCCATACGGGGTTTGCCTTTCAACTCGCTCAGGGGGGCCAGCTTTTCGCTGTCTTTTTCCTGACTGATTGTATTGCATGCCTGTACAATGATCAGTATGCCGATAGAACAGAGCCTATTTTTCATGCGTTATATGAATCTACAAGCAAAACGATCGAAAGGGATGAAAAAGTATATCGCCTCTCTAAAAACTTGAAATTGCTGCCACTACGCTGCTTTTTGCCTTTTGTACGCTATTTTTGTGCTTTAATTTTCCGGATAGATGGCCGATCATACTCTTAAGAAGACTTTTTTGAATAAAAGCGAGATCAAAGCAATGGATGCTGAGCATAAGCGAAAGCTTGCTTTTAATATTGGCAAGTACAATGAAGTGGTGGTAAAGGGTAAAAAGCAATTTGCTGATCTTGAACAGGCGAGAAAGAAAGCAAAAAATATCAAATGGAGGACCATTGAAAATCTCGATAAATTTCTGATCGAATTTGAAATGAATTTTACCCGTAACGGTGGAAAGGTTATTTGGGCGCAGGATGCCGCGGAGGCGAATCAGGCCGTTTTGGATATTTGCCGAAAATACAATGCCAAGCAAGTGGTTAAGAGTAAGAGTATGGTAACCGAAGAAATTCATCTCAACGACTTTCTGGAAAAAAACAATATTGAGAGTGTCGAAACTGATTTGGGTGAGTACATTCAGCAACTGGACGGTGAACCGCCCTATCATATCGTAACGCCGGCGATGCACAAAAGCAAAGAAGATGTCGCCAAATTGTTTCATGCAAAATTAGGTGTGGAGCCCAATCTTAGCCCCAACGAATTAACCCTTGTTGCCCGTAAAAATTTGCGTGCAAAATATACCAGCGCTGAAGTCGGAATCACCGGCGGAAATTTTTTACTGGCCGATATCGGCGGGGTATGTGTCACGGAAAATGAAGGTAATGGTCGACTCACGACAGCGTTTCCCAAAGTACATATTGCAATTGTCGGTATCGAAAAAATGATTCCATCGATCAATGATCTCAATTTATATTGGCCGTTGTTAGCCACTTATGGTACAGGGCAACAGGTGACCGTCTACAATTCTATATTTACGGGTGCTCGCAAAAGTCAGGAGGTTGACGGGCCGGAGGAAATGATTGTGATTCTGCTCGACAATGGACGTACCAATTTGCTTAAAGATCCTCAGGTGCGCGAAAGTATGTATTGTATTCGATGCGGATCGTGCCTGAATGCGTGCCCGGTATATAAAAATATTGGGGGACATACCTATGGGGCAACCTATAGCGGACCGATCGGTTCCGTAATTACGCCGCATATGAAAGACTTTGATGAGTTTAAACACTTGAGCTATGCATCGTCACTGTGCGGTAATTGTACAGAAGTATGTCCACTGAAGATCAATATTCATGGAATGCTGCATTATAACCGAACCCTAGCGGTGAAGCGGCACGATACTGAATTTACGGAAAATACAGCCTGGAAAATGTGGCAGATCGCGATGACCCGACGCAGTATGATGGATATTGCGGGCGCCGGAATCAAAACGAAAGTGGTCAACAGCATATTTAAAAACAGTTGGGGTAAACGACGTGATGAGTTGGCTTTCCAGACTTCATTCAAGAAAATGTACGCAGAACGTAAAAAATAACATTGCATTCCCTCATTCTTTATAGTCAGTCAAACAGCAGTCGTCAGACTTTCGTGTTCGATTTTATTTTCCGTCAAATCGCCGGTCTCCATTACGAAATCGTTCACTCGAAGGAAGTTTTCGCAAGCCGTCAAGGTTTCAAAATTGCGTATACCGAAGAGTTTATGGCATCCGATCTGCACATTGTTCCACACGGATTGCTTTTGCAGTGTGATATCAAACCGCAAACTATCACACGTTCATCTTGGAGAGGCTTGCCGGTGTTTTTTGCGAATGCTGGTGCTGATATCCCGTTTGATCTGTTCAGTGCTGCGTTTTATTTGCTCAGTCGTTACGAAGAGTATTTGCCCTATACCCCTGATCCGTTTCAACGTTTCCCACATACAGCGTCGTTGGCCTTTCGCGAAGGATTTTTACAATTGCCCATCATTGATTTGTGGCTGTGTGAATTGAAGAATGTATTGTTACAAAAATGCCCGGCGCTACCGATAAAAAGTAATTCCTTTCGTTTGATACCGACCTACGATATTGATATTGCTTACAGTTATACAGGCAAAGGATTGATCAGGAATTCGGGAGGGGCTTTAAAAGATTTGGTGCGGGGCGACTTGCAGGCTATTCGTCAACGTCGGCAGGTATTGCAAAGAAATCAAACTGATCCTTATGATTGCTACGATTTTCTCGATGCCCTACATGAACGCTATCATCTGCCGGCAGTTTATTTTTTGCTGGCAGGAGAAAATGGTCCACTCGACAAGAATATTCCCTTTGAAGCGCCGGTGATGCAACAATTGTTTGCGCGTCTTGCTAAACGGTATACGGTTGGCATACATCCTTCTTATGGCAGTCACAACAGCCCGGAAATATTGCGTGAGGAAATCAGCAAAATCCCCGGCGGTCAAAGCAGACAACATTACATTCGTTTCAGCTTACCCGCTACCTACCGTCAATTAATCGAAGCGGGTATTACTGATGATTGGTCGATGGGATATGGCAGCATCAATGGTTTTCGTGCAGGAACCTCCTTCTCTTTTCAGTGGTTTGATGTAGAGAAAGATACCCAAACCGATCTGCGGATCCATCCCTTTTGTTTTATGGAGTGCAATTCTTTCTTTGAACAAAAAAATACGGCAGCCGAAGCATTGGCAGAGCTAAAGCATTACCTTGCTCAGGTACACAAAGTGGGTGGCGAACTGGTAACGATCTGGCATAACTTTGCACTGGGAAGCGATCCGGTTTGGAAAGGCTGGCGCGAGGTCTATGCAGCGTTTTTGGCCGAGTATGAAGCAATACTGCGGTAATTTATTTTTTGCGTTACTTTTTTTAAAGAAACAAATCTGAAGCGATGCCATCTGCAAATGATTTTCCGATACGAGTCAGTCGGATACGACCGTCATCCGTAACAACGATCCAATGTATGTCGGCGTATTTCTTGATTTTACGGTCAAAAATCTCGCATTGAGTTACCGACAGCAAGGCTTTGAAACCCGCCAAATCCAGCCCCTCAGCAGTGCGAAGACCAAGCATTATTTTTTCATTGCATTGATCGTTTGCGCTGAGTATTTCTTTTTCGCAAGGAAGAATATCCGCGGCAATTTGTTTGATGTACAAGGCGTTGTTGGCAATATTCCATTGTCGGGTATCATTCCGAAATGAATGTGCCGAAGGGCCAATACCCAAATAGGGTTTCCCCTGCCAATAACTACTGTTGTGTTTTGCCCGATAACCCGGTTTCGCAAAATTTGAAATTTCATAATGTTCAAACCCGGCATGTTCCAGTGTATTTATCAGGTATTGATATTGCTCGTTCACGAAAGCATCATCTGCGGCATTACTTTTCTTTTTTGCGATCATGTTTGCCAATGCCGTTCGTGGTTCTATCGTCATGGCGTAACAGGATATATGTTGTATGGGGAAGCTTAGTGCCCGGGCAATATTGCCTGCCCATTTTTCATGACTCAACAAGGGGAACCCGAAAATGAGATCGATACTGATATTACTGATCCCATTTTCGATAGCGAGGGGGATACAATTCTCAGCTTGCGAAGCCGAATGTCCACGATTCATGAAAGCCAGATCTTCCTCGTAAAAGCTCTGAATACCGATACTGAGTCTATTGATTCCTATCGCAGACAGTTCATTGATTTTTTCTGCGTGCAAATCGTCCGGGTTGGCTTCCAAGGTGATTTCTGCTTGTTCTGTCAGCGGAAAAATACTCCGCACCTGTTGCAGTAAAGCATTGATCTGCTCGGTGGCCAATAGGCTGGGAGTGCCTCCGCCAAAATAGACACTCTCCATTTTTTTACCTGAAAAAAAATCTCTTTGCAATTCCAATTCGCGCAATAAACTTTTCTGCATTTCGTTTTGTAAACTCATTGAGGTAGAAAAATGAAAGTTACAATAGTGGCAAGCTTTTTTGCAAAATGGAATATGAATATAGATACCGGCCATAAGCTATTTGGTGAAGGAATATACGCAGACCAACACAATGCAATTGAGATAAGCCGCAAATGTACTTTCTTTGCAAATATCTGAGCCTATAATGAGCAGATTCTTCTTAATCCTGTTTTTACTGCTGTCGAGTGATTTTGCTTTTTCGCAGAACCATCGTTTAATCCTCAGTGGAAGCGATAAAGATTCTTTTCTCGCCGCAACGAAGATCAATATTCAATTTTCCTCTTTTGTTGACTGTCAAACAGCGCTCAACGATGCACATCATCTTTTACTTACAGAGGGTTACCTTGCCCATGCGATCGAATTGAAGGGTGTGAGTGATAGCGAAACGCATGCAACCGTGATGCTGGGAAAGAAGTATACCTGGGCAGCATTAAAAAATCAGGATATACCCGCTTGGTTGCTAACACAATCGCGATTTGATGAAAAGAAATACTTTAATAAGCCGGTAGCTTTGGAAAAATTGTCACCTGTTTTCGAAAAGATCATTCGCTATTTTGAAGACAATGGCTATCCTTTCGCTGCGTTGGCGCTCGATAGTGTCACAATTGTGGATGGTGGCGTATACGCAAAATTGCAACTTAACAAAGGTCCTCTCATCAAAATCGATACCATCGTGATCAATGAGGATGTCAATATTTCCCATAATTACATTACCCAATATCTTGGCATTCGCGAAGGATCGCCCTACAATGAAGCGAAGATCAAAGCGATCAACACCAGGATAAGGGAATTAACTTTTTTGCAAGAGCAAGCGCCATGGCGTATGGATTTTACAACCACCGAAAATAAACTCAATATCTATCTCAAACCTCGTTCGGCCAATCGGGCTGATGTATTGCTGGGTTTACAACCGAGTACACAAGAGACCGGTGGGAAGTTTTTACTCACAGGGGATGTGAAACTGGCTTTTGTCAATGCATTGGGGCAAGGGGAGAGTCTACAACTCAATTGGCAGAATTTGCAATACAAATCTCCCCGTTATAACCTGTTAGTAAACCTACCGTATTTGCTTGGCACACCCATTGGTATGTCGGGTAAGTTTGACTTTTATAAAAAGGATACAAGTTTCAGAACCATCAATGGTGAGTTAGGACTGTTTTATCAATTAAGCGCCAATGACCGAATCAAAGTGTATTACGAATTATCGAGTTCACGGGTGGGATCGGTCAATATCCCTGCATTAGTGGCCTCGCGAAAATTGCCGGCCAATGCAGATGTGACCTACAAAACGATTGGCGCAGAGGGGAGTGTGCAAAACGTTGATTATAAACTGAATCCGCGCAAAGGATACAAAGCGGTATTGAACGCATCTGTCTCGTTTCGCCATCTGCTGAAAAACAGTACCATTGAAAACACATTCGACCCGGTGGAAGGAAAAAATTTCAGTTACCTGTACGATACCCTGAAACTAAAAAATTATAAGTATACCCTCAGTGGACAGTTTCAATTTTTTCAGCCCTTGAGTAAAAGACTTATTTTGGCGGCGATCTATAATGGCGGATTAGCGTATAGCGGAAACACACTGTATAGAAACGAATTATTTCAAATCGGTGGGTACCGCCTGCTGCGCGGGTTTGACGAGGGAAGTTTGTATGTGAATCATTATCAGGTCCTAAGTGTAGAACCTCGATACCTGATCTCACTCAATTCGTATTTTTTTGTATTCACTGATCTCGCTTATATACAGTCGAAGTTTGCTGATACCTATGTCCGTGATACCCCTTTTAGTGCCGGACTGGGTATGGCTTTTGAATCAAAAGCCGGCGTTTTTAACATTAGTTACGCGGTAGGAAAAAGTGGTTCTCAAAAATTTGAACTGAAAAATTCAAAGATCCATTTTGGATATGTGAGTGTGTTTTGATCGGCAGGAAAAATAATTTCGTAAACCGGATACGAAGGCTGTTGTATTTTTGCTGCACACACTATATTTCTTTTACGTTCAAAACAGGGCACCATGAAAGGATTTTTTTTATTCGTCGCTGCTTTTCTTTGGACAGCTTGCGGGCAAACGACCGCATCTGGAAAGCATAACGACTTACGTGATCTTTATGTAAAGGCAATCGGTGATTTTATACAAGCTGCCAAGGTGGTCCCTACTGTCGTTATCGACACCCTCTATTTTGGGAGGCAACACAATGGCACTGAAGGCGATTTTCCCGAGATCGATTTACCTCGTACGATTGCCGGCAAAGAGATACGCCTTGTGGAACCTGAGCAGTCGAAAGCCATTATGGCTGAAAGACCAAATCGTGTGTATGTCAATCTCGTCGGGTGGGAGGATGCCCAAACGGCAAATTTTATTTTCGTTGTTTTTTCAAACGGTTTCGCCCATCAGTACGATTACAAAGTTGAGTACCGATACGATGGACCATCGAAACAATATTTAATCAGCAAAGAAAAAATCAAAAATATATTTTAACTTTAGGTTTGCAAGTTCACTCCAGTCTTTTGAAGTCAGCCCTTTTAAGAAAATTAGGTTATTACCAACTATCACCTAAATATGTTTCTAAAATTCGAATTGATTTCAAATCGGCTCAAGAA
>CAZFKA010000009.1:11393-31970 GCA_964519155.1 uncultured Bifidobacterium sp.
GAAAAAATCGACCAAGGGCCTTTTAAATAAAAAACTTACAAAAGTAATTGGCGCAAATAGTACTATTGCAATATGCGTAGGAAATTGATCCATGGGCCCACGGCGTCTTTGTATTGCTTGGCCATCACTCGGTTGATCTGAGCAGTATGTCCCAGATCGTGAACTACCCAAGTCGACAAAAGCTGCGCGAGACTAACTTCGCCGAAAGTTGGATGAATACCGGTTTTGTTCAGCGCGTCATTGTTGAGATTCAGGCTTCTCAGCTGATTAATATTCTCATGTCTATATTGTGCAAACTCTTCCAGCATATGGGCAATTGTTTTTCCTTTGCTTTCTTCAAATTGGGCAAAACGATCAAACGTTGGAAATGTTTTGTCGCTTGATGACGACAAAATAATTGTCGCCCGCTGTAGCCAGTTGACGCGTTCGGCATAAATAAGATGCCCCAATACATCAAAAGGGCTCCAGGTATCTTCGCCTTCGTTTTGGTAAATCCACTCATCACTAATTCCATGCAAAAGTGCCTGTAAGACGCGGGGTGTTCGCTCTAGGATTTCAATTGATTTTTCAATGGAGAATTGCATAAAATTGCTGTTTGATGGGGTAAAAATTAATTCCTTAAAAATACTCTTTTTTTCAATCCTTGTGTATTTGTCGGAACAAAAATGAATCGACGATCAAATAAACATTGGGCATCCAAACCTGCATTCCCAAAAACTCTCTATTTAAAAGGGGACGAACATGGGACCGGCTATACAAGGATATACCTTGGTTTTGTAAACCCCATTTTCCAGATAACTTTCTGCCCAGCAATATTCCTTTCCGGGGGTGTCATCATTTTTTATCTGCGGTACATACCAAAAGATCATTTGTGTATTCAGCAGCGATTCCTGATTTAAAAATTTTTCCGGGCCCTGTTCATAATTTGTATTGCAACATGGTCCGATCGTAACAAGATCGTTTTCTCCCTCGTCAATTTGTGCGTTCCATTTACTGATATAGGTATAGGCATGATCGCCACGCCCCCCGTCGTGAAACTGTCCCATCGAAGGCTCCACATAAAAGCCATTATTGCCGGATGTTTGCATACGATAAAGATAACCTTCTGCTGTCAACGGTGTATTGAATTCCTGAACCACCCATTTTTCTTGTGTCCAGGGCAACCATTGATGTCCGTCCCATTGTGCGAAATTTTGTGTACTCCCCGCAAAATTGATCCGCAAAACCGGTCGATACGATCCGTTATTGCCGCATCCGCGTCCCAGACTTGCAACAGCAGGACGAAAACGACCGTCTTCATAGAATTCGTAACGTTGCAGGTAATTGTAATTGCAGGGGTGGGGCCATTGTTTACTGCTAAAATTCTGCTCCAAAGCAAATCCGATCTTCTGTCCGTTTTCCATAATATCGCTCACACGCGGATCACTGACGGCCACTACTGCTGCCTGACTGAATTCAGGACACCCGACTGCATCGCTGTAACCAAAGCCGTCAGTGTGGCTATAATTTACATGCCAGTCTACCACTTTTGCATTGTTGATCACCAGTTTGTTTTTATAATATACTTCCGAAATACGCAAGCCATCACTGGTTGTAATCACATAATGGAGTTTCCAATCATCTTTGTTTAAGGTAGTAATTTGTTTGCAATAGCATTCCATGATTTTGTCGAACTTCAACTGTTTTTCACTGATTCGTTTGACTTGTTGTTCTCTACCGGTATAGGTCCAGCGCAGACCAACGATACGCAGATCTGTCAAGTCGACAATCACCCATAAAGCTTTGTCACCTTGTGTAAAAGTGGGGGCAACACATAGATGCATGCTGCGTTCGCAACGGGTATTGTTCAGCGCAGTTTTGGTATTGGCCATCAACACGTCTTTTTCACCGGGTTTGTAACCCAATGCTTTTGTTACTTCTGGGTGGCTGATCGCCATATCAATGGCAAGATTTTTCAACGACTCAGGTATATCAGGTTGCGTATCAGGTAAATTGTTGACACTGATCACGTTCTGATCGCTGATATTGATGAGCGCTGCCGTGCTTAGGTTGAGCGCATAGTTATACATCTCAACCTTATAAATTTTTTTGCCTTGCAGGTTTACCGGAATTTCCTGCGGACGTGCGGGATACACATTGAAAATTTCGTTGCGAAAAGCTTTTCCGCTTGCTTTTTCATACACATTTTCACAAAATTTATGATCTTGCAATGCCAGTGTTTGTGCCAAAACAATAGCACTGTCATTACTTTCCAGTAGCATAATCGGTCGAGTGAGGGTCAATGTTTGCTGTATGCGGGCAAGTCGTGCCTGTAAAGCGGGAATAGTATAACTGCTGGTATCGGGAAAAATTTGTGACGCCATAGCCAGTTCCTTTTCCGTTTTTTGAGACGAGGCTGAGTCTTTGCAGGAGGGGAACAAACAGTACAGACAGAAAACGAAACAAAAGGTGAAATATAACTTCATGACTGTAAAAGTAAAAATGAAAACGAATTATTTCTGCCGAAAAGGATCTGAAAAGCGAGGGGTATTGAATGACGCTGTATCGGTGAGCGATGCCAAAAACGAAAGGAGATTGTTTTTTTCCTCAGCCGAAAGGGAGAAACCTTTGATCAGTGGATGTTTTCTTCGGTTTTTTGCCCCATCGCCCTGAAACAAACCATAATTAATATTTCGCCCGCCCCGTGCATAAATATCAATCACTTCTTCCAGGGAACTTACACTGCCATCGTGCATATAGGGTGCGGTGATACAAATATTTCGAAGGGAAGGAATGATAAATCTACCTCGATCAGACGTATTGTGCGTATAAGCGAAAAGTCCCCAATCACTTTCCCGCAGGGAGTCGGACAATTCGGAACATAAGCCGGTATTGACATATACTTCTTGGCTTTTCGCGGCTGCGTTGTTTACAGTAAATTCAGGTGGAGGATGGCAGGTAATACACTGCAGTCGATTACTGCTGAATAGCTGAAAGCCCGCCACTTCAGTTTTTGTCAGGGCTGAATGATTCCCGCAGTAATACTGATCAAAGCGGCTGTTTCGGCTCTCGATCGTTTGAATAAAAGCAATAATTGCTGTCTCAATTTGTTTGGCTGTAAAAATTTCTTTTTCTGTGGGAAAGGCTTGCGAAAAAAGGGAAAGGTATAAGCTATTGTGATGAAAAAACGATTGTAATTCTATTGTGTTTTCATTAAAGCCCATTTCACGGGGTGTATCGTGGTACAAGGGCCGTTTGATTTGTTGCGCCAATGATCGAACGGCGGGGTTTGACCAGTCGTAATATGAACGTTGCGATAAGTTAACCAATGAAGGCGCATTGTGCAACAGCATCTGGCCATCTGCCGCAATACTGGTGCGGTAAGCATCGGTAAAGGCATATTGCGGACTATGGCAGTTTGCACATGATTTGGTATTGTTATACGATAATTTTTTTTCAAAAAACAAATAATGTCCAAGCTTTTCGATCGCTGATTCGCTATGTTCCGGCACAGCGTTTTGACAGGCTACGATGGAACAACTTACGATAAATAACACAATCCGGAGTGGACGCTTCTTCATACGTTTCAAATATAATGAGCGCCTAGCGTATTTTATAAATGATAAAATATAAAAATTTTTATTTAATTAATATAAAAAAAATGCTATGTGTTATATCTTTTGTATTAGCTGATTTAAAATATAAATTAAATTCAATGGAACGATAATACAAAAAGTAATTAAATCGATTAGTTTTGTGGCTTTATTTTTGTTAATCTTTTTTCAAAAATCTGATTTATGAACCAGAAACTACTGTTTTTTTCAATTTTAATGTTGTCCGTATTCAAAAATTTCGGACAAATCAGCGGCGTCGTCTATCGCGATTATAACGCAAATGGTACACGCGAAGTAGCTGCCCCGACAAATGAACCGGGTGTTGCGGGTGTAGTCATCAACGCATACGATGCGAGCAACACACTGATCAGTTCTACTACTTCAGCAAATGATGGTTCTTATTCGATGCCATACACGGATAAAGTACGTATCGAATTTGTGATTCCTGCCGGGATGAATTGTGTGAGCAATTCGCTTGACTTTATTGGTGCAGGTACGGATGGAAATAATGTACGTTTCGTGTCAGATAATATTGCCAATTTGAACTTTGCCATCAGTCATCCCGATGATTTTATCAAAAATACAAATCCATTTGTTTTTGTACCGGTGTATACCGCAGGCGATCCTTTGGGCGGTGGAAATTCTGGTAGTACGAATGGCTTTATTGGATATACATTTAATTCTACTGGTACACCCGCCAGTTTGAAATCATTGCCACAATCAGCAATGGGTACTGTTTGGGGTACAGCATACAGCAAGCAAGCCCAACGTATATTTACTTCCGCATTTATGAAACGTCAGGTCGGCCTCGGCCCCATGGGTTCAGGTGGAATATATATGCTTGAACCTACTGTCGGTTCATTTAATGTAACTCAGTTCTATGACATGGACGCTAATGGCTATCGTACGCGTGCGGCAGCAGGCGCCATTGCTTACGGACCGGGATCATCTTTCACAATTACGGGCGGTACGACGGTTACTTATAATGGTCCAGTAGACCCCGCATCAGGATTCCCCGAAGGACTAGGTGTCATTGGCACGAATGCAGATAGGGGATTGCCGGCCAGCCGAACCGCCGATTGTAACGACCCGGCTGCCTTTGACCAGGTCGGTAAAGTGAGCCTGGGTGATATTGCCATTAGTGATAATGGACAATTTTTATTTGTTATGAATTTGTATGACAGAAAATTATATCGCCTTGAGCTAAACAACGTGTATAATCCTACTGCCGTAACAAATGTTACCAGCTATGCATTGCCAGCCATACCCATAACCAATGGCGAACTTCGTCCTTTTGCGGTGTGTTATCATCGCGACAAAATTTATGTGGGTGCTGTAGCTTCAGGTGAAAACAACGGTACTAACTCGCTCAACGGTCCTACTGATTTATATGCTTTTGTTATTGAAATGACCGATCCGATGGGCGCGGCAGCATTTAACCCCACACCGATAATGAACTTCCCTTTAAATTATTTGAAAGGATACCCTATTCAGGGATTGAATACAACCGATAACAAATTGTGGCATAAATGGAGCAATAATACTGCAAACACATTTGGTGGCGGTGAGTTTACTTGGTCGAGTCCCATGCTGAGCAATATTGAGTTTACCGACAGGGGAGATATGGTCTTGGATTTCTTCGATCGTGGAGGTCACCAGTACGGCTATGCCAATTATAAAAACCTTACCGGCAATACGATATCACAATATGATGTTTCCGGTGATGTACTTATCGCTGGCAAAGATTGCAGCACCGGTGGGTTTACACTTGAAAATAATGGTAGTTATAATTCTGATGGCAACATAATTTCGTCAGCAGGTGGGGTGGCAAATACTGAGGGACCCGGTGGCGGTGAGTTCTTTTATCAGGAGATTCCGCCGGATAATTATCACCACGAAACCAGTCAGGGATCTTTGGCTATTTTACCCGGCGCCCGTAAAGGTATTTTCGCGCTCATGGATGCAACAACAGCCTTCTCGGGAGGTACTGGCCATTTTTCAACCGAAAGCGGTACGGCTTCAAATCGCGTTTTATTGTACGACGGTGCCGATGGTACAATGTCGAAAGCGAACGGATTGGGTGATATGGAATTAGCAGGCGATGAACCCGATGTAGAAATCGGAAATCGCGTATGGAAAGATCTGAACAAAAACGGTATTCAGGATCCGGCAGAACCCGGTATTCCCGGTATGCAGGTGGAGTTGTATCAAATCGGAAATGCCGTTGCTGTGGCTACTGCAGTGACAGATGCCGAAGGACTGTACAAATTTTCATCGGCAGCAGGTACCAACACCGCAAGCAATATTTATGGTCTCGCACTGGTTTATGGCGGAAATTATATGGTACGTGTTGCCGGCATAGCAGGGCTTGCTTCAGGTTTAAATCTTACCTATTTGAGTACGGCAATCGGCGAAACAAACGGTGTGGATAATACCGGCGCTACCTACCACAATAGTGATGGTTTCTTACAGGCAGGCTTTCCTGAAATACCTTTATTACTTGGTAAAAGAGGACAAAATAATCCTAACTACGATTTTGGGTTTATGCCCCTCAGCAATTCCTGCGCAAACAATTTGTTGCTCAACCCAAGTTTTGAACTGAGTGCTGCAAGTATTACTTACGGCCAGGCATTTACACCTTCTGATTGGAATGCAGTCAATGGTGCGTATCCCGAACTCGCTTGGGCAGCTCCTGACAGCGTTTCGTATCTTCGATTATCGACTGCTGCGCCTACCGCATCGCAGAATGTGAATGTTATGAAGGGTTATTCATACAGTTTATCTTTTTACAGCGCAATGCTTGATCCGGTTGCCAATGAGGGTAAGGTATTATTACAGTATTTTGATGCCGCAAATAATGCACTGGGTACGCCTGTATCCTTTACAATCAACTACGATTTCGATGCCAGTTCCTCTTTGTCTCCTGCTCCGGACAATATCACTATTGGAGCCGCTCCCGCAAATGCAACATATGTGAAAGTTTCTGTTCAGTATAACAGCGCTGCCGCAAATGATTTCGCAATGGTCGATGCAATGTGTCTGACCGCTAATCCGCCGGCTCAATTAGGTAATTATGTGTGGGTTGACGAGAATGTTAATGGTGTGCAGGATGCAACTGAAGTAGGTATTGCCGGTATTACGGTGTCATTGTTTGACAACGCTAACACATTATTGGCTACAACTATTACTGATGCTTATGGATACTATAAATTCAAACCTTTGGGTCCGGGCAATTATCATGTTGGATTCACTTTGCCGGCTAATTACAAATTCACTACGCAAGATGCCGGTGGAAATGATGAGCTCGACAGTGATGTAGATATTTTAACCGGATTGACAGGAAACTATGTGCTGGCTGTGTCAGACAGTAATATGTCAGTAGATGCCGGGATTTACTTTGTTCCTGTATCAACCGCTCGTGTAGGTAATTTCGTTTGGTATGATATCGATATGGATGGCATACAAGACCCGGGTGAAGAGGGAATAAGTGGTGTAACTGTAACCCTGTACGATCAGGCCGGAAATATTGTAGCAACCACCATAACCAATGCTTCCGGATTTTACCAATTTACAGATGTACTGCCCGGAACTTACGTGATCGGATTTTCAACACCTCCCGGAATGACATTAAGCCCGGTAAACGGAAATTTGGACAGCGAAAGTAATAGCGACGCCAATATGCTCACCGGTAAAACCGTTTCATTCAACGTGATCGCTGGCGACAATATCGGTTATATAGATGCTGGTATGTACAATATTTCGGTGATTGCACCATTGTTGGGTGGTTTGGGTGACCGAGTTTGGTTCGATAACAATCAGGATGGTCTGCAAAATGCGGGTGAGTCAGGTGTACCCGGTGTAACAGTAACCTTGTTTAATGCCGATGGTATCACCGTAATTTCCAGCACAACAACCGATGGTTTTGGTTATTATGTATTCAATAATTTGGCCAGTGGTCAGTATGTGGTTGGATTTAGCGGACTACCGGCTGGTTATGCACTTACAACTGCGAATGTCGGAACAGATAGTACGATTAACAGCGACGCGAATGTCGGTAGTGGTAAAACAGCTTTGATTAATCTTGGTGACGGTCAATACAACATGACCTACGACGCAGGTATTTTCAATACGAATCCGGCCAACAACAACAGCATTGGAAATTATGTTTGGATCGATCAGAATGAAGACGGAATTCAAGATAATAATGAATCAGGTGTACCGGGCGTAACAGTTACATTGTATAATAACCTCAACAACGTGATTGCAACTACGTCAACTGACCTCAATGGCTTATACTTATTCCCTGATCTGCCGAATGGTACTTATTATGTCGGATTCAGTAACCTTCCTGCTGGATTTAACTTCACCCTCACCGGTCAGGGGAATGCGGCAACAGACAGCGATCCGGATGTTTCAACCGGCTTAACCAATACAGTGGTTCTGTCAGGTGGCACCCATATCACTGACCTGGATGCAGGTATCCACGCCGGTAACAACAATATCGGTAAAGGTAGTCTTGGCGATAAAGTATGGTATGATATGAATGGTGACGGTCTGCAAAGTGCAGGCGAATCAGGTGTTGCGGGCATTACCGTTACGCTGTATGCCGCTGATGGTGTTACTGTACTTGCTACCACTACAACCAATGCTTTGGGCGAATATATCTTCACCAATTTGGATGGGGGTACGTATATTGTCGGCTTTACCAATCTTCCGGCCGGCTTTACCATTACGACTAAAAATGCTGATGCACAAGGCATAAATGGTGCCCTAAACAGCGATGTAAACTCCGGAACACAAAAGACAGATCCGGTGATTTTAGGCGCAGGTGAAGACAAACTGACCGTAGATATGGGTATTATTCCTCCGGTTGGAAGTGCAGCGTTGGGTGATCTGGTTTGGTTTGATCTGAACAATGACGGTCTGCAAAATGTAGGTGAGCCCGGTGTGCAAGGCGTAATGGTAACCCTGTATAGCAGCACCGGAAATATCGTGGGTAATACCACAACCGATGCAAATGGCAATTATCATTTTGTAGGATTAACTCCTGGTACCTACAGTGTTGGTTTCGATAACTTGCCTGCCGGATACAGTTTTACAACCTATGATGCTGACGCGAATGGTATCAATGGTAGTGCTAACAGTGATGCAGATCCTGTCAGTGGATTGACACAATCGGTAACGCTCGCCGCAGGGGATAACAATCTTAACCTCGATGCGGGTATTGTATCAGCTATAGTAGCCAGTGTAGGCGATTACGTTTGGTTCGACGCAGACCGCGACGGTATCCAGGACGCAGACGAGTCCGGTGTAGGTGGCGTTTTGGTGACACTTTACGATGCAGGTAACAACCCCATCGCCAGCACCTTAACGAAAGCAGATGGCAGTTACATCTTCACCAATCTCACGCCGGGTAACTATACAATCGGATTCTCCAATCTTCCGGTTGGAATGGAATTTACCACGCAAGGGAATAATGCCAATGCAAATGACGATAGCAATGTTGATCCGCAAACCGGTCGCACACCAACCTTCACCGTTATTGCCGGTACACACAATCCGACAATTGATGCCGGTTTGATCACACCGGTAGTATCAGGTTTAGGCAATTATGTTTGGCATGATGTGGATCAAGATGGAATTCAGGATGCTACCGAACCTGGTGTAGCCGGTGTATTGGTTACTTTGTACGAAAGTGATGGTGTTACCATTCGAGCAACAGCAACAACCGACGGAAACGGTGCTTATACCTTCACCAATTTACCTGAAGGAAGTTATATCGTTGGGTTCTCTGAATTGCCGATCGGTTCTACCCGCACAACACAAGTTGGTGCACTAAACGATGCCGATAACAGCGATATGAACGCTGGTGGTAAAACCAATATGATTGTCTTACCTGCAGGTGTATATAACCCGAACATAGATGCTGGCATTTACTATGGCTTCCCGCTTGCTGCTCATCAACTAGTAGCGACCGTTGCGGTGATTGAATCAGAAAATCAATGCAATGTGAATTGGTTCACAAGTACCGAAATCAATACCAAAGACTTCAACATAGAAAGAAGTACCGATGGTAAAAATTTCACGAAAGTCGGTACCCACGTTGCCAAGGGAAATACAAGTGGCAAAACCAACTACAATTTTGTAGACGACATTAAAGACATTGCGCATGTTCCACTTATTTATTACCGAATCCGATTGAATGATGTGGATGCTAATTACAATTATTCGAACATCATTACAGCACGTCCGGTGAACGATGGCAATATGTTGGTCTATCCTTCCGTGTTCGATCAGACTATCACCATTGAATACAATGCAAGCGAACAAACATCACTCGATATTGTTTTGACTGATGTGGCCGGAAAGGTGATTGTAAAACAAAACTTTAACGTGGAAGAAGGATTTAATAAACTGCAATTGCGTGATCTGCAAAGCGTTGCAGCAGGTAATTACTATCTCAAAGTGCTGAATCAGGATTTTGACGAGCAGTATGTCATAAAAGTACAGAAAAAGTAAAATTTGATTTTGAATTGATTTTAGCAAGCGTCTCATCAGCAATGGTGAGACGCTTTGGTTATGCACAGATAGCCGAGGTTAACCTTTTACCGACGCATACCAGAAGTGGATTGAAATAATATTTGCCAATACGATATTTTGACATACTTTTGCACCAGATGAGAGCGCAAGGGAACTGAAAGGTTCCCTTGTTCTTTTCTGATACCAGCGTTAAAAATGATGACGATACAAGAACAGATTGCCATTTTTGTTGCCGAAAGTCTCGAAGGAACCGATTGTTTTTTGATTGATTTCAAACTCAAGCCAACAAACAATTACAAGATCTATATAGACAGTGATACAGGTTTTACCCTTGAGAAAGCGGTTTCCATTAATCGCAAGATCCGAAAGAAAGTTGATGAGGCGGGTCTATATCCTGAAGGAGACTATTCACTTGAAGTTTCCAGTCCGGGGGTCGATAGTCCTTTGAAACTGCACAGGCAGTACTTGAAAAATATCGGCAGAAAACTGGAAATAGAGCTGACGGATGAAGAAGCAGGTGGGGTTACGGGTAAGTTGATTGCGGTACACGACGACCATATCGTTGTGGCAGAATCCTTGCCAAAGCGAAGACGAGTTACGGCAAAAGCTGACGCCGAACCTAAACTCAGCAGCATTGCATTTGATACGATCAAAACAGCAGTGGTCTGTCTGGAATTTTGACAAATAAAAAACAACATATAATACATTAAATTAAAACAACATGGCAAGTATCAATTTAATTGACTCGTTTGCAGAGTTTAAGGATGCAGAAGACATTGACCGTCCGACGCTCATCAAAGTAATTGAAGATGTGTTTAAAACACTGATCAGAAAAAAATATTATTCTGATGAAAATTTTGATGTGATCGTGAATGATCAAACGGGAGATCTTGAAATATTTCAACGTCGCGAAGTAGTTGACGATGCCGATATCATGAATGATGATACTCAGATTGAACTGACCGAAGCGAAGAAAATGGATGATAGTTATGATGTGGGTGATGAAGTATACGAAGAAGTGAAAATGGAAACATTTGGTCGTCGTGCCATTCTCGCGGCAAAGCAAACACTGGCCTCAAGAATCAGCGAATTGAAAAAGAATATTTTGCTTGATAAATATCGTGAACGCGAAAATGAGATCATTACCGGTGAAGTCTACCAAGTATGGAAAAAAGAGATCATGCTGCTTGATGATGAGGGTAACGAACTGATCTTGCCGAAGTCTGAACAAATCCCTTCCGATTATTTTAAAAAAGGAGAGACTGTAAGAGCAGTAGTGAAAAAAGTAGAATTACGGGGCAATGGTGTTGTGATCATACTGTCGCGAACACATCCAAACTTTCTGGCCAAATTGCTCGAGATCGAAGTACCTGAAATCATGGATGGCCTGATCAGTATCAAAAAGATTGTTCGTGAGCCCGGCGAAAGGGCAAAAGTTGCCGTCGAAAGTTATGATGACCGTATCGATCCGGTAGGGGCTTGTGTGGGAATGAAAGGAAGCCGAATCCACGGTATCGTACGCGAATTGAAAAATGAAAATATCGATATCATCAATTTTACCCAGAATATTCAGTTGCTCTTACAACGATCACTCACCCCTGCTAAAATAAGTACCATGAATATCGATGAAGCGAATAAATATGCGGAGATATTTATGAAAGCCGATCAGGTGTCACTGGCCATCGGAAAGCGAGGTGTCAATATTAAATTGGCCCAGGAACTCACCGGATTCAATATTGATGTGTTTCGTGATGATCTGGAAGAAGGTAGTGAATTTGATATCGATCTTGACGAATTTACCGACGAAATCGATGCATGGGTGATCGACGAATTGAAAAAGGTGGGTTGCGATACCGCACGCAGTGTGTTGAACCTCACTGACGAAGAACTCATCCGACGGGCTGACCTTGAAGCAGAAACCATCAGGGAAGTAAAAGAAATTTTACAAAAAGAATTTGACGAGGAAGAAAATGAAAAATAAAACATCAAAAACAACCTATCTTTACCAATTGATGATTGATCGAAAAACGTAGGAAGTTGAAGCAGAGTTTAGTTTATTTAAATTTAAAAAAGTTACTGTTATCTTTAAAAATACAGACCAAGCTAAAATAAAAAATGTCAGAAGGTACACAAACAATACGTCTCATGAAAGCGGCCAAGGAGTTTAACGTTGGTAAAGATAACCTCGTTAAATTTCTGATCAATGCGGGCTTTTCCGTAGATAATAAGCCTGATCCGGTGCTTTCACCTGATATGTACAATGCATTGATCGCTGAGTTCGACTCTGAAAGAGCGGCTAAAAAGAAAAGTGAAAATGTAGTACTGTCAAAACCTGTCGCTGACGATCATAAATCAAAACGCGATGAGATCGTATCGTTGAAGGGAGAGGCTGTTGTAAAAGTGAAAGAAGTGGGCAAGATTGATCTTGATCAAAATAAGCCAGTTGCCAAAAAGACAAAAGATACAAAAGCGGATGAAAATGTAAAAGACGTTGCGGTTGCCAAAGCGGAAAAAGCGGAAACCAGTACGGAGTCGACCGCCAAAAAAGTGAAGAAGGATACAACCGCAGAAAAAATCAAAATTGATGCTCCTGAACTTGAAGGACCGAAAATCTTAGGCAAGATTGACGTGGACAAACCCGCGAAAGGAAAGAAGAAATCTGACGATGCAGAAACTGTTAAATCCGTTAAACCGGAGGATACCGATCAAAGCGCCGCAGCCACTGAAAAAAATGAAACGGTTGAGGCAGAAAAGGACGAGGAAGTGGTGCTGCATACGATAAAAAGGGAAACCTTGTCGGGTCCTAAAGTGATCGGCAGAATTGAACTGCCAAAGGAACAACCGAAAGACAACAAACCCAAAGAGCAAAAGAAAAAACGAAAGCGTATTCCGCTCGATAATAAAAGCCAGACTGGAACGGGTAGCACAGGCAGTAGCAGCGCTACACAAGGTACACAAGGCAGCGGTGGTCAACGTCCTTTTGGTAACCGTACCGGCGATCAGCGGGGTAATTTCCGAAAAGACGGCAACCGCAGCGTGGGGAATAATTTCAGGAGACAAGACGACAAGCCGATCGATCAAAACGAGATACAGGATAAAATCAAAGAAACGCTTGCCAAACTGGGAACTACCACGAGGGGTAAGAGTCTTAAAGCCAAATATCGGCGGAACAAGCGAGAAGAAATGGCCGAAAAACGAGCCATTAAAGAGGGGGAAGAGGGAGACAACAAGTTGCAGGTTACCGAGTTTATTTCGGTGATCGAGCTCGCGAATCTCATGGACGTGAATTTCACCGATGTGATCAGTAAATGTATGAGTCTGGGGATTATGGTATCGATCAATCAACGTCTTGACGCTGAAGTCATTGAATTGGTAGCCAGTGAGTTTGGTTACGAAGTAGAATTTATCAATCTCGAACAGGAAGCTGAGCAGGAAGTGGAAATTATTGATGCTGTTGAAGATATGGAACCTCGTGCTCCAATCGTAACCATCATGGGGCATGTCGATCACGGTAAAACCTCTTTGCTCGATTATATCAGAAGTGCGAATGTAGTAGCCGGTGAGGCAGGAGGGATCACCCAGCATATTGGAGCTTATGAAGTTACGCTGGCTAATGGTAAAGAAATTACTTTCCTCGATACACCCGGTCACGAAGCATTTACGGCGATGCGGGCGCGTGGGGCAAAATTAACGGATATAACGGTGATTGTGGTGTCTGCCGACGATTCAGTGATGCCGCAAACGAAGGAGGCAATCAGTCATGCACAGGCAGCCGGTGTACCAATGATCTTTGCGATCAACAAAATTGATAAGGATGGTGCAAACCCTGACCGAATTCGCGAACAATTATCTGCCATGAATATTTTGGTAGAAGAATGGGGCGGACAATATCAGTCGCAGGACATTTCAGCAAAATCAGGGTTGAATGTTGATTTACTTCTCGAAAAAATATTGCTGGAAGCTGAGATCCTTGATCTGAAAGCTAATCCTAAACGATTCGCCAATGGTACCATTGTGGAAGCTTCACTCGATAAAGGAAGAGGCTTTGTATCAACTATATTGGTACAAAGTGGTACACTGCGTATTGGTGATATGATCGTTGCCGGTTCAATTTTTGGTCGTGTAAAAGCAATGACCGATGAGCGCGGCAATAAAAAGAAAATGGCCGGACCATCGACACCGGTTCAGATCCTTGGGTTGAACGGTGCTCCACAAAGTGGTGAGAAATTTAAAGTGTACGAAGATGAAGTGGAAGCAAAAGAAGTGGCGAATCATCGAGCACAGATTTTGCGTGAACAAGGGATGCGTACCAAGAAACATATTACGCTGGATGAGATCGGTCGTCGTCTTGCGCTTGGCAATTTCAAACAATTGAATGTTATAATTAAAGGTGACGTGGATGGTTCTGTTGAAGCATTGAGCGATTCATTGCAACGATTGTCTACAGATGAGATCGCGGTATCGGTAGTCCATAAAGCTGTTGGACAGATTACCGAATCAGATGTTTTACTGGCGACTGCTTCCGATGCCATCATCCTTGGCTTTCAGGTACGACCTTCTTCACAGGCAGCCCGGTTGGCAGAGAATGAGAATATTGAAATTAGATATTACTCCATTATTTACGATGCCATTGATGAGATCAAAAGTGCGATGGAAGGCTTGCTTGAACCAAAAATTGAAAAGAAAGCAGTTTGCAATATTGAAGTGCGTGAGGTATTTAAAATCACCGGGGTCGGTACAATTGCGGGGTGCTTTGTACTTGAAGGTAAAATTAAACGAGACACCAAGATCAATCTCGTACGCGAAGGCATCGTAATTTATACGGGCGAACTGTCTTCTTTAAAACGTTATAAAGATGATGTGAAAGAGGTATTGTCAGGCGTGGAATGTGGTTTGGGAATTAAGAATTTCAATGATCTGAAAGAAGGGGATATTATTGAAGGCTATGAAGAAATTGAAGTGAAACGAACACTTTAGCATCCGGCCGAAAAAATATTTTTCGTCTTTCAAATAATCCGGCTTAGCAATTAAGTACTAAGGATTATTGGGTGAAAAATATTCGCTAGTCCATTTTTTTTGCGACCAACAAATAATGGTCGAAGAAGAATTCGTGCTTTAATAATTCCGTTCCCAATATCGCGCAATTTCTGTCGGTTAGCATTTGCTGATATTCTCTCAAGTCATATTGGTGAGGGTGTAAAATATCGCCCGGCAATAGTCTGAATAAATGTTTGAAAATCGCATGATTGTGGGCGTCTATGGTAACAATGATAAAAGCGCCAGGAGCGGCTGAAGCCAACAGGTTGTCGTAGCTTGCTTGGATGTCCTGCACATGATTGATTGCATTCATACAAAAAATGTAATCGAATAACTCATCACTGTGGAATGTTTCGATACCGGCATTCACGAATTTCACATCTGGATACATGGCTTTTTTGAAATGCGCCAGATCTTGCTCATAATAATCGATCAGGGGGTCAAATGCGACCGTTCCCTGATGGTTGAAAAGCATATACATACCGGCCGGTCCACAACCTGCGTCAAGTACTTTTTGCTTAGCACTGACCTCGAAATAAGGGTTGCACTTATTCAGCAATTGTTGCCAATATTTTTTTTTCCATACCAGGTATTCCGGTATGTTTTTGTTTCTTAAGTAATTTTGCCACCATTTTCGTTCTGCAAATTGAGCTGCATTCCAACGCCAGTTTTTTTTCATGTAGGGTACAAAATTATTGATCGATATTTCAAGGTGATGAATTCCCGTTACCTTTGTGCAAACCTAATTATTTTTTGATGAAATTTTCTGTTGGCGATCCGGTTTACATAAAAAGCAATAAAGAGGAGGGCGTGATTGTAGAAATTATTGATCAACGTACGGCCAAAGTGAAAGCGCAAAACTCAGAATTTCATGTATTTTTCGAGGATCTTGAGCACCCTTATCTCAATTGGTTTCTGCAGCAAAATAAACAGAAAAAGGCCGGGAAAATTTTTATCGACAATATACAAGCGGAAAATGGGCGCGAACGTCCTAGAGATATTTTACCGGGCGTTAGTGTCGTGTGTTTTCCTCAATACAAACTTGATGAATTTGATGAGTTTGTCAGTCACATTAAAATTTATTTGTACAACGAAACGGATCGGGAATTTTCATTTTCCTATGGGGTATATGTTAAACAGGCTGTTTGTTTTGAACTGGACAATCAGTTATTGCCTAAAAGTTCATTCTATGTGCACGATATGCTTTTTGAACAAATGGCTGCCGGGCTTCAGTTTACACTGACATTTACTGATCGAAACGATCCACAATGCGAAGAAATATTTACACTGCCACTGAAACCCAAGAAATTTTTTGCCTATCTCGACAAAATCAGACATGAAAATCATGCTTTTTTCTCCATCCCTGTTTTTGAAAAGCTTAAGCCCCGGCCGATCAAAGAAGTTGAGAACATCTCTCCCCTTATTTTGCCCAACAATTCGGAAAAGAAATCACATTTTGATTTTCATCACGCATTAAAGAAAACGAAATATGAAGTAGATCTGCATATTGAAAAGCTCGTAACAGATCCCCATCGATTATCTAAAAGTGAAAAACTGACCATACAACTCAATGAATTTCAAAAGGCCTTGGAACTCGCATCCATTACCCATCAACGGTCGATCGTTTTTATACATGGGGTGGGTAAAGGGGTACTAAAAGCTGAATTACACAAAATTCTTTTACAGAAAAAGCAAACCAAAATCATAAAAGACTACGTCAATAACTACGATGTCCGCTATGGATTTGGCGCTACCGAGGTTTTTTTCTAGCGAAAAGTTTACGATATCATACAAAAAGTATTATTTTTAATCTCTATATCACTAGTTATATGAAAAATTTGATTTTTACACTGATCGCTGTATGTCTCTTATCTGCGATTTCATTTCAGGTAAGAGCGTCGCACGCAGCCGGGGGAGAGTTAATTTATGAATTGGTTCCGGGCCAAACGAATCAGTACAAGTTTATTTTCAAATTTTATCGCGATTGCGCAGGTATT
This sequence comes from uncultured Bifidobacterium sp., assembly GCA_964519155.1. Taxonomy (GTDB): domain Bacteria; phylum Bacteroidota; class Bacteroidia; order Chitinophagales; family Chitinophagaceae; genus OLB11. The sequence goes on from CAZFKA010000009.1 coordinate 28,561, forward strand.
GCGGCACCTGCCTCCCAAACCATGTGTTATACCAATAATTGCGGTGCGACGGTTGCTTCGGTTACCATGGGTTTGTATGTAGCGCAGGGCGCAGTATTGCCGAATGGTAATATCCAGGGAGCTCCTGTTTCAACGGGTTGTCCGGGATATAATAATACCTGCACCGGCGGCGTATTACCCGGATATCAGGAGTGGTGGTATACGGCAACAGTAACACTTCCTTCGCAGTGTAATTTCTGGAGATTTTGGGTTTCCGTGAGTGCACGAAATAACGCCATTCAGAATCTTATTGCGCCGGCAAACGCGAATTTATATGTTGAAGCAACCTTCGATAATACCAATGGTAAAAACATCAATAGCTCACCTTACTTTTCAAACCCTCCTATCCCTTTCATGTGTATCAATTTGCCCTATATCTATAATAATGGTGCCATTGATCCCGATAATGATTCGCTATCTTTCGAATCAATCAGTCCTCGAAACGGAGGAGGTTGCGTTCAAAATCCCAATCCAGTTAACATTCTGGATACTTTACCTCCGAATAATTTTAATGCAATCAATAACCCTTTCCCGACGGGTAACACATTCAATGTCAACCCCTTAACCGGTGCTACAGCCTTTACAGCAACATCTACCGGAATTTATGTAATTACCATTAAGGTAAGCGAATGGCGGAATGGCGTGCTGATCGGCTATGTGCTCCGTGATATTCAAATTGTAGTCGGAAACTGTAATACACCAACGCCTCAGGGATTAGTGGATACGAATACATTGGTGGGCGGCAATATGATTAATGGGATCATCCAAGGCTGTGCAGGTGACTCATTGAAATTCTGTTTTGATCTGTTCTCGAGCAACGCAATTGCTGTACTGGTAGCAACGGACAATAGTGCTTTGGCGACACCGGGAGCCTCTATTGTTTATTCAGGCACCTATACAGATTCAATGCAGGGTTGCTTTACATGGGGCACCAATGTATTGGATACAGGTTTACACATTCTGACGATCACGATCAAGGATTCGAGTTGTCAGCCACCGGGCTTCCTGTTGACGGGGGTATTCTCGATACCTATCAATATCAACCCGATCACCCAGGCCTTTGGTGACACGACAATGTGTAATGGTGGTTCCGCCCCCTTGCAGGTATATGGTGGTTCACAGTTTACCTGGACCGTATTACCGGGTGGTTCACCGATAGGATCTTTGTCATGTACCAATTGTGACAACCCTATAGCGACTCCAAGTGTGACGACCTCCTACGTCGTCACGAGTAACCTGGCCTCGATTTGTAATAAGAATATAGATACAGTCGTCGTCCAGGTAGCCCCGATTCCTCAGCTAACGATAACGCCCAACAGTACGACCTGTGTGAATGCGGATTTCCAACTGAATGTCTCTGCACTTCCGCTTGGAGCGAACTATGCTTATTTGTGGACGCCGGCTACTTATCTGAATAATCCGGCGATATCGAATCCAATAGCCAGCCAGCCGGCCAATACGATAACGTATACGGTAACCGTAATACCGAATAATCTTACTGCTTGTCAGGCAACAGCGACAGTAACACTGACGGTGATTCAGGGTTTTGATATATTGAATAATGATACAACGATATGCGATGGAGATGGGGTTCAGATCAATACAGTAGGAGCACCTGAATATACGTATAGTTGGAATCCTGTAACGTTTGTGAGCAATCCAGCGATCAATAATCCGGTGATTAGTCCCACTCCTTATGGTACGTATCCGTTTACGTTAACGGCATCTTACGCCGGATGTCCTGATTCGAGTCAAACGATCAATATTACGGTTGAACCAGTTCCGATTGTTTCAGCGGGTCCTGACCGGGAGATGTGTAATAATGATACGGTTCATATTCAAGGTTCAGTACAGCCAGCCGGGTTTACGGGCTACACCTATGCCTGGTCACCGATCTCTGATATTGATTTTCCGAATGTGCTGGATATAGTCTTTGATGGTCATGCGAGTACGACCCTGACTTTACAGGTAAGCACACCTGCAGGTTGTACATCAAACGATCAGATGATAGTGGATGTAATCAGTGGTTCGTTTTTGAGTATCGATCGCGATCGTACGATTTGTCCCGGTGATACAGTTCACCTGATAGCCTCTGCACAACAGGGTAGTGGTGTGTATGACTGGAATCCTAAGGAATTTATTATCCAGGATATGAATGATAAAGTAGTTGTTGCGCCTATATCGACAACCGATTTCTATGTAACGAGTTCGAATATCAAGGGCTGTTTAGATACGATCAAAGCGACCGTAGTGGTTAATCCGGATGCAGTACTCGATGCTGGGGATACGCAAACGATCTTCCCCGGGGAGAGTGCGCAATTGTATGCGAAAGGGAATTGTAGTTTCTTCACTTGGTCGCCTCCCTTTGGATTGAGTGCGACTGATATTCAGAATCCTGTAGCGACACCATCGGTGAGTACGCGCTATTTTGTAAACGCACGAACTGAGGCCGGTTGCAACACCATAGATTCCGTAGATGTACTTGTCAGTCCTGAAAGCATAGTAGAATTACCGAATGCGTTCAGTCCAGGTTCTGGCACAAGTATCAATGACGAGTTCCGCATCATGGTACGGGGTATCGTGACTTTGAATTCCTTCAAGGTGTTCAATCGCTGGGGCGAGGAAGTGTTTAGCACCACTGATATCAACCAAGGTTGGAACGGACAGTATAAAGGTAAGCCTCAACCGATGGGTGCTTATGTATATGTAGTAGAAGCGACAAGTCAGTCGGGTAAACGCTTTACGAAGCAAGGTAATGTGACCTTGTTCAGGTAAACAAACCCCAGTAAGCATATTTTTTAAGACAGGCTTTCCATTAGCGAAAGCCTGTCTTTTTAGCATAATGCCGAATTAAACGCCCGGTTGAGAGGCTATATCGTTCAGGTAATTTCAATGTTGCAGATAGCAGACAAATCGCATTGTTCAAACCGTATACATTCAAAAAATTAGGCATATCAGACCAGATTTTAACAAAATATGAATAAAAAATGACAATTGCCAAACTAAAACCTAAATATATACGTCAATCAATGAGAACAATTTTATCGCGGTTTTAGTGGCTGTCATGGCATTACTAACCCAATTAAATGTCTGTTTATCAAAAAAATTATTATTTTTAAACCTTATTTTCAAAAGTCTATGAAAAAAATATTTGGTCTACTCTTTGCGATTTGCTGTTTCGTCAGTTTTTCACAAACAGCAAATGCTTCTCACTCTGCCGGAGGAGAATTGATATATGAACTTATTCCCGGCCAGACAAACCAATATAAATTCATCTTTAAATTTTACCGTGATTGTGCCGGATCACCAGCACCCAATACGTTTAGTTTATGTTATCAAAACAGTTGCGGGGTAACCAACCAAAACGCAAC
>CAZFKA010000010.1:0-6863 GCA_964519155.1 uncultured Bifidobacterium sp.
GGGTAAAGACTGAAACCGGAATTCAATTCCGGGTTACTGCTGAGTGCATTGGGGATAGCTTTGAAATACGCTTTAAAGGTCAGGTCTGCATTTAGCGTGTCTACAACAATGGCATTCAAGGTATCTGTTATAATGGCATTGTTGCCCCAATGCCAAAAAGAATAACCGGGTGCCGGCACGGCTTCTATTTTTACCGGAATGCCGTCGAAATACACCCCCTTCCAAGGATAAATTTCAGGTGTAATCGTACTGATATGAATTTTGCCACCACCCACTGGAAACACATCCAGCGTTATATCAACCTGTTGAGGAAGATTAAATCTGTTTTCGATATGATTTCTCACCTGCTCGGTACGACAAACCAATTCACTATCGAGACTCAGATAGTTATTTAGAAATTTATTCATTTGCCCCGGTATATCATTCGGATCGCCCCAACGGGCAAATTCGTTGGGCATTTCGGCAAGCGTTTGATCATACATAAAAGTATTGATTGCCCTGAGCCTCGCGGTGTCGTAACTCGTGTTCATCAAATCAGCAAATCGATTGATAAAATAATGATGAAATTTTTCGTTTTGCATACTTTTCAACCAGACATTGATATAGGGGTTGTTTGGATTTTGATTTTGCAAATGGTCGATATGGTCGAAAGTACAGGTGGTCCAGCCATTTGGGTTCATGGCCAGTTCCTGATCAATAACACAAAAGCGATAACGGTTATTTGTTTTGTCTGATCGATAGATCTTGATATTATTCTGTGGCCAGTCGGTATTGCCCATCCATGATTCGGCGATGATATAATCATTGTAATGCACCATGTCGAAATAATGATCGGCACTGTCCCAATATAAGGGGCTGGCCGTGTTCAGGTTTTTGAAAGCATTGTACGCATGCAGAAAAGTATCAACCGGATTGCCGCTCACCGAACGCAGTACATTTTGATAGAAATAACTCTGTGAGAGAATATCAATTGTTGATGTGGTTGCCGTATCCTGAAATTTAAAGTATTCATCATCAAATTTTTCACGCAACTCATATAAGCCCCAGTATTGTCCGTTGATATACACACTGATAGGGCGCCAGGCAGAATAATAATTATAGGTTTCTTCGGCCATCATGCGCACCTGTGCAGCATCTTTGTAAGGTAGTTTCAGAAACTGATTGCTTCCATTACGCAAATACAGTTTGCTATATTTATTTCTAGAGGGTCGGTTAGGGATAATCGTGCAGTTGACAGCACCGTCACCCACCACTTCGTGCGATAACTCCAGTTTAAACGATCGTTGTGGTTCATAACGGCTGCCACCTGCTCCACCATCCTGTATCATACCGGTATGCTGTGAAAACAAAATATTATGTGCCGGCGTTGAGTCGAAACAGTCTACGTAAGCGGCTTTCAGCCAGTCGTTGGCCGGATTGTCGAAATTGCCGTTTACCCCAAACAGGTTTGCGCTGTCGGTAATTACAGACAATACCGGTGTTACATGATTGATGTTTTTAAGATAGCTCGCATTGCTGATTGCGCTGGGAATTTTTCCGGGTACAAATGCTTTGGCTTTCACCACACGATTTTGCGAAATACTGATGGGAGTGCCGGTGTATAATATTGAAGCCATTGTGGGGTCTTTGCCATCAAGGGTATAATAAACACTCGAACCGGCTCCGTTGGGATTGATGATACTTACATTGAATGGGTTGGTGTAAATGCAGGAATTTACACTAAATGCCGGAGCGATGGCATTGCCGCTCAAAGCCGGTGATCCATTGTTTGAAGCACCGGGCGTTGCCGGCAGGAAGCTCGCCAGACTTATACCGCCGTTGGGCAATCGTCCACGGCTGACATCAATACCGGTACAATTAATATTTAAGCTGCTTTGCAATATATTACCCGGTGCATACAAGGAGATGGTTTCACCTCCGTTAGATAATTTAAAATTGGTATGAAAATTATAACCCGATGCCGGTACAAATTTATTGCTGAGTGTACTGAGATTGCTTTCATTCATGCTGATGTCGATGTAGTCGTACACGGCAGGATCGGGTGTTACCACATCAAAGGCTAGGGTATTAAAATATCCCGCTGAAAGACCCGCTGCAGTAAGTTCAGAAGCCAGTATCAACAACTGATTGCGTGCGCCCCAATACCAGTTACCGTAGGGTGCCGGATAATCAGTATTGCCGTTTTGAATATTGCCCGAACCAATCGTTACACCATTGATACGCATATTGGGTCGCAACATAGCGGTGGTACCCAGTATAAACCCACAGGCACCGGGGTTACCATCCTGAAACACAAACAGGGAAGAATTGAAAGGTGTAGCGGTTTGATTGAAAACGGAATTCACCGTATATCCTAGTGAACTGTAGCTACAAATATTGATCAAAATATTGCTGCTGCCATTCCAGAAAAAGGGGGTACTGAGGGTATGTGTGTTCCACCCTGCAGCCGGCGAAAAGGTACCGGTATTCAATACGGGGGTAAATGGTGGCGTTGCCATATAGTTTTTACCACTGCAAAAAATCACTTCAAATCCACCGGCAGGTAAATTGACATGTGGGAACGTCCATTGTGTAGGATTCAGCGAGGTATCGGTCAGCGAATAATTAAACAGGTCGATAGGGCTGGCTGAGGTATTGTGCAACTCAATCCAATCTACATATTCACCTTCTTCATCAATCACGGAAGAATAATTTTTGTTACTTCCTTCATTGATGACTACTTGTGCAGAAGCGCTAGCAATTGAAAATAAGAACAGGAGCAGGGCAAGTGCTTTTGGCATACAATTATTTTTTTGACTTTGCAAGGTACATAATCCATGATCAACTAGGTAGGGATTCCGGTAAACAGCAATTGTTCGAGGGGAAATTTCGTTTGCGGTCCGCAGACAAATATAGCCGGCTGCCGGGGGTAAAAAAATGAAGGGATCGCCGCAGGCGATCCCTTCACAAGGTCATGTTTGTCAGCTATTCTTAATATTTTACACTCATCTCATCAATCAATTTGCGACCATTCAACACTTTGTCGACAACCCATAAGATATAACGGATATCGGCGCAGATCGTTCGTTTGTAGCGTTTATCGAAAGCAACATCTCCGCTCATTGCTTCCCAATTGCCGTCGAAAGCACAACCAATCAACTCGCCATCGGCATTGATCACCGGGCTACCCGAGTTACCTCCCGTAATATCATTCGTAGTGATAAAGCAGGTTACCAAACCGCCAAGGTTACGATCGGCATAGGTTCCGTAATCTTTATTTTTCAACAGGTCTACCACTTTCGGTTGTAAATCAAACTCTTTGTCGCCGGCCTTATATTTCTGTAATAAACCGTCAGCGAGTGTATAGTAATTATAGAACACGGCATCTTTTGGCGAATAAGAATTTACCTTACCATACGTTAACCGCATAGTTGAATTGGCGTCAGGATACATCTGACCATTTTTATTTTTTTCGAGCAAGGCACCCTGATACGCTCTGTTAAGTTCAAACATTTCATAGTTGAAATCATTGATCTTGGGTTCATAATAGGTTTTGTAGTTTTTCATTACGCTCAGCGAATGTACGATGGCGGGGTCGTCGAGTAGACTTTCAATATTGTCTGATTCAACGACATCAGCAAACTTGTTGCTGTCGAGCAGAACCGTATTGTTGTAAACATATTCGGCATATTGGTCGAAAGTCTCCTCCCAATTATCAGCCCCACCAAATTTGTCAAACACAATGTTTGCGAATACATCAGGATGTTGCGCTTTCGGAACGTCTTGATAAAACATCAGGTTCAAGGCAGCAAACACTCTGCGATCAAGGTTTACATTGGTATTTTTTTGCAACGCCACCTGTGCCATTCTCATGCGCTTACCCAGTTTGAGCAAAGAGTCTGTACCCACTCCAGCATCAACGGCCTTTTCAAAATTTTCAAACATGGCGGCAAACTTGGTCAGTGAACTCGCCATGATCGCTTCGCGGTAATACATCTGATGTTTGGCATACGGTGTATAGGCAGCATAGGCTTTCTGGTAATCATTCATCAAATTATTATAATCACGATTATTGCCGGCCCAACGAATAAAATCGTTTTCTTCACTTTCTTTTTGCGCAAGAATATTGAGGTTTTTCAATTGTTCGGTTTGGCCAATAAAATATTTCCAGTAATTGGCAATTCCGGCATAACTGGAAGCGTATTGTAAGTCTACAGCAGGATCTTTTTCCATCTCTTCACGCATAATGCTTAAGCGTTTATCTCTGATTTTTACAATAGCGGGGTTAGAAACATTGATCGCCAGATCGACACCATAAGAGGTAAGGTAACGGGTTGTGCGTCCGGGATAACCCATGATCATTGCATAATCGTTGTCTTTTACGCCTTTCAATGATACGGGTAAATGATGTTTGGGAATAAACGGTCGGTTGTTTTTTGAATAGGGAGCGGGTTTATTATCGTTGTTGCAATATACCCTGAACATCGAAAAATCGCAGGTATGACGAGGCCACATCCAGTTATCGGTATCTCCTCCAAATTTTCCCAAGTTTTCAGGGGGAGCCGATACCAGTCGAATGTCGGTAAAGCGTTGGTATACAAACAAATAATATTTGTTGCCGGCATAAAAAGCACGCACGTCACTTTCATAGCTGCCATTTTCGTTGGCTGCCTTTGCGATCTCTTTGGCGATCTCTTCAAATTTGGTATCTACTTCTTTACCATAAGCATTACCCAGATGCTTACGTACACGATCGGTCACATCTTCGATACGCGAAAGAAATCGGACACTTAAACCCGGAGCCGGCAACTCTTCTTCGAAAGAATTCGCCATAAAGCCGTTGGCAAGATAGTTTTGTTCAACTTTACTGAGCGAAGCAATCGCATCATATCCACAGTGATGGTTGGTAAGCAACAATCCTTTGTCTGAAATGACTTCAGCTGTACATCCACCGCCGAAATGAACAATGGCATCCTTCATCGAACTGTTGTTGATGCTGTAAATCTGTTCAGCAGTGAGTTTGAGACCCATCCGTTGCATGGCATCATAATTTTGCGAGATCAACAAGGGGATCCACATGCCTTCGTCGGCTTTGCTGACCACTTGCGATACCGCGAACACAAAAAGTAAAAGGAGTTTTTTCATAATTGTTTTTTAAGGATCACAAATATAAACCATGTCGGCTGTATCGGAAAGAGAATGTGATAAAAGGATGATTTCCGTGGTAGTTGTTTGGGTGTTTTCTCAGCAACAACATTTGCCCCGGATCTGTGCATGTATTACAAGCTTCGTTTTGTTATGCTACAACTTTGTTGCACTTTTGCACTTATACAAAATTGCAAAGATTATGAGCAGTATTTATAATGCCAGAGGAGTATCCGCTCAAAAGGAAGATGTACATGAAGCAATCAAAAATCTCGATAAGGGATTGTTTCCGGATGCATTTTGTAAAATATTGCCCGATCATATTTCCGGCGATCCCGAACAATGTTGCATCATGCATGCCGATACAGCAGGTACCAAATCGGTTCTCGCCTATCTGTATTGGAAGGAAACCGGTGATGTATCGGTCTGGAAAGGAATTGCGCAGGATGCGATGGTGATGAATATCGATGATATGATTTGTGCAGGGGCAACGAACGATTTTGTATTATCGTCGACCATTGCGCGAAACAAAAACCTGATTGGCAAGGAAGTGTTGCAGGCGGTGATACAGGGTTGCGAAGAACTCATTCAGGAGTGGAAAAAATTTGGTGTCAATATTTATATGGCCGGAGGAGAGACAGCAGATGTGGGTGATGTGATCCGAACGATTGATGTGGGTTATACAGCTTTTGCACGTTTACCCCGAAAAAATGTCATTCGTATTTCCCCAAAACCGGGTGATGTGATCGTGGGTCTGGCTTCGTTTGGCCAAAGTGTATACGAATCATCATTCAATAGCGGTATCGGATGCAATGGCCTCACCAGTGCCCGTCATGATATTTTGCAGAAAAGTTATGCGAAAGATTATCCTGAAAGTTTCGATCCGGCAATGCCTGAAGCAGTTTGTTATATCGGTAAACACCGGCTGACCGATCGGGCGGCCAATGGTTTATCGATCGGCCAAATGCTCTTGTCGCCCACACGTACCTTTGCGCCGCTTATCAGAGAAGTGGTAGAACAATTTGGTTCCCGTTTACACGGTATCGTACACAATACCGGGGGGGCGCAAAGTAAATGCCTCAAATATATCAGTGAACCGGTAAGACTCGTGAAAGATAACTTGTTTGGGACACCATTGATCTTTCAATTAATTCAGGAGGCATCAAACGTGTCGTTGCACGAAATGTATCAGGTGTTTAATATGGGTACCCGTTTGGAAATATATACCGACTCACAAACAGCCGCCGAAATTGTGGCCATGGCGCAACGTTACCGTATTGATGCGCAGCTATGCGGGTATGTAGAATCGGCTCCCCTTAAAGAGGTGCAGATCAGAACGGGTTCGGGAGAAGTCATCTCCTATTTTTAATCGGTAAATCAGGCTGTAGATGGTCGGCAGGATAAAAGTTGAATTGGTGACAAGTGAATATGTAAGCTGATGATTCGCTGATGAAATAGGCTAAAAACAAAAAACCCCGCGTGTGCGGGATTTTTTTTGACGTAATTACTACGTTACATTCTTTTGAATTATTTCTTTTTAGGCGCTGCTTTTTTTGCTGCCGCTTTTTTTGGAGCTGCTGCTTTTTTTGGAGCTGCTTTTTTTGGAGCTGCTGCTTTTTTTGGAGCTGCTGCTTTTTTTGGAGCTGCTGCCTTTTTAGGAGCTGCTTTTTTAGGAGCTGCTGCTTTTTTTGGAGCTGCTTTTTTTGGAGCTGCTGCTTTTTTTGGAGCTGCTTTTTTTG
>CAZFKA010000010.1:6963-31330 GCA_964519155.1 uncultured Bifidobacterium sp.
TTTTTTGGAGCTGCTTTTTTTGGAGCTGCTGCTTTTTTTGGAGCTGCTTTTTTTGCTGCTGCTTTTTTTGGAGCTGCTTTTTTAGCTGTTGCCATTTTTTTGAATTTTAAGGATTAGTAAATAAAAGAACTTTATGGAGACAAATATATATAATAATATTTTATTATTACAAAATCGAAACGATTGTTTTTTGTTTTGTCTTTCTGTATGTCACTGTTCCATTCTCCAATGCAAACAATGTAAAGTCTTTTCCTATTCCCACATTTGTACCGGGATGGTATTGGGTACCACGCTGTCTAACGATGATGTTTCCTGTGATTGCGGCCTGTCCGCCAAACAATTTTACTCCCAGTCTTTTCGCATGAGAGTCTCTTCCGTTCTTTACACTGCCTTCACCTTTTTTATGTGCCATGATTAAAAAAAAATTTTTGTTGAGGAATTAATTTGTTGATATTCTTATGCTAAAGAAGTAATTTTTACCTGAGTCAGTGATTCACGATGACCGATTTTTTTGGTATAACCTTTTCTTCTTTTTTTATGGAAGGTGATTACTTTATCTCCTTGCAGATGTTGTACAATTTCTGCTTTCGCACTGCCGTTCATCGAGATGTTTCCATCAGAAGAAGTCATCAATACTTTTGCATCGATCACATCGCCGACATTTCCTTGTAAACGATGTACATACAAGGTATCATTTTGTTTTGCTTTGAATTGTTGACCGGCTATATCGAGAATACCAAACATGATTATTTTTTTTAGGAGTGCAAAGATAATCATATTTTCTTTTCCACCAAATACTTGTCAATTGTTCATAAAGTAAATTTGTTAATGCAAGCCTGTCAGGGATTCAAGCGATGCATCTGCCACCGTCCTTGGCTGTTTTTTTCGTAACAAATACGGTCGTGGAGCCGGTTTGCTCGACCCTGCCAAAATTCCATATAACAGGGATCAACGGCGTAGCCTCCCCAATTTGGTGGTTTGGGGATCTCAGATCCGGTATATTTTTCTTTAAATTGCTCAAATCTTTTTTCAAGGGTGGCCCGGTCGTCGAGGATTTCGCTTTGATGCGAAGCCCAGGCACCGAGTTGGCTTTCTGCCGGACGGGAATGAAAATATTCTTCCGCTTCTTCTGTTGGGTTCTGCCTGACTGTTCCTTCTATTCTGACTTGTCTTTGTAATTCCCTCCAGAAAAAATTAAGGGCTACACGTGGTTGAAAAGCGATCTGACGCCCTTTCTGACTCTGGTAATTGGTGTAAAAAACAAACTGCCCATCGGTGATCCCTTTCAACAGGACGATACGCGATTTGGGAAAGTGATGTTGATCAACGGTGCTGAGTGTCATCGCATTCACGTCTTCAATGGAGGCATGGATGGCCTGTTGAAACCATTGCTGAAACTGAATAATCGGATTTTCATCCATATCTTTCTCGCTGAGTGATGTCAGCAGATATTCCTGGCGGATCGATGCAATCTCAGATTCCATAAACTAATAAGGAGAAATTAATCTTCCTTCAAATACTTATTCATTGAATAGACCAAGGCCACGGCCATGATCAGTAAGTAGATGATACATCCCCAATAGCCAATAAAGTTTCCGATTTCGTACATATATTTTATGCTTTATAAAAATGAACTGGATAAAATTTTTGCGAAGGTAGGCAATTATAATCTTTTTCTATGTCTGAATTTGAACACAAATCCACCTTGCACCAATGCTTTGCCCATACCGGCCTCCACATATATGGCGGTACGTTGTAAAAAGTAATACCGCACCCCGAAAGTCATTTCGTATGACACCGGATAAGGTAGTTTAAATTGTGACTTAAACAGGGTATCGTCAGGTGAGTAGTCGGTGAAGTCTTTATTCATAAAATAGTTATACCCTACACCACCTCCGATATAAACATCCCATTCTTTGTTGACAAACATATGATAGTTAAATCGCAAATTGGCGCTAATGTCGTGCAAGGTAGTGCCATAGGCAAAGGGCAGATCAAAGTTCCAATAGGGGTCAGGGCGCATTCTTTTCCATTGCGACTTATATAATATATATCCCGCCGATAACATCACACTCAGTTTTCGAGACAGGCCATATTCTGCTTTCCAAAAAAACGGACCCACGCCCACCACCTGAAAGTCGATGGAGTCTTTTTGATAATCAAACAGTTTGGCATCCAGGCGGGGCTGCCCATAACCGTATGAAAAATGAATCTGTCCTTTTTCATGCGCTTTTTGATCCCAGAGATAGTCCCAGTGGGGATGCGAGAAAAACTGAGCCGATGACGAAAGTGCAAAACCTGTTGATAAAAGCAATATCAGCGCGAACTTATTCATGAAAAATCTGTATTTGGGGTACAAAATAATGAAAAACAATCAATATTATAAAAATACTCGGCATTTTTTATTGCCGTCGGTCAGCATACTAAGGGTTTCGACTATACAGTTCACCAGCACCCTGCCGAATGATCTCCGGCGGAAATACGGTACAGTCAACGATTGTAGACGGAACAGCCTTTCCCGGGCCGCCATCGATTACCATATCCACGAGATGCCCGAATTGTTCGTAAATTTCTTCTGCATCGGTAAAAATACTTTCATCTTCCGCCAGCGGCAATGATGTGCTTAACACGGGGTTGCCCAACGCTGTCAGCAAGGCTTTACTGATCTTATTGTCGGGTACCCTAATGCCCACGGTATCTCTACGGGTCCGGAGGAGTTTGGGTACCTTTTTGCTCGCCTCCATGATAAACGTAAACGGTCCGGGTACATATTGCTTTAAAAAACGATACATGGGGGTGTCAATGCCTTTGGTATATTCACTCAAATGGCTGAGGTCAGAACAAAGAAAGGAAAGTTGCGCTTTCAAAGGGTTGACCTGTTTGATTTTACAAATACGTTCTATCGACTCGGGATGCCCAATGTCGCACCCCATGCCATACACCGTATCGGTCGGATAAATAATGATTCCGCCTTTTTGCAAAAGTGTGGTTACCTGTCTGATCTTTCTTTCATCAGGATTAGCGGGATGTATCGACACGAGCATAAATGCAAAGATACACGATTGAATTTTTTATATCTTCGTTTCCTGATGTTTACGCGATGCTCACTTACCCGGCAAAATATCTGGGTGTTTCTCGTAACCCTGTTGCTGATCAGTTTTCCCTGGCACGAGCGATTGAATGCAATATTCGTCGTGTTGCTGTGCATTCACTGGCTCGCCGATCTTCAACTCTTGACAAAGATAAAATCGTTGCCGGCTCAGCTTACACGCATTATCCCTTTCTGGATCTTTTTTTTTCTCATCCTGCTTTATCTGCCGGCCACTCAACATTGGGAAGCTGCGATGCAGACGATAGAGGTGAAGCTGAGTTTTTTCGTTCTGCCGATCATATTGGGCAGCGAACACTATTTTGATCAGCAACAAAAGCGAAAGAGCATGATGTGGTTTTGTGCTTCGTGTTTGCTGGTAGCGATATACTGTGTGGTGGTTTATTTCGTCAAGGAGTATCCCCGCTTTGGGATGAGATTTTTATTCCACAGAATGCATTTTTCCGAGCCGGTTATGCATCCCGGATACCTGTCGAATTTTTTTGCCCTGGCAATCATTTATCTCACGATGACATTATTTGAAAGGCCACCGCTGCCCGTAAAAGTCCGTTTGGGATATTTTTCACTGATCATCGTTTTTTTGATCGTTACATTTATTCTCGCGTCGCAAACTGTCCTGATCATTTTAATCCTGTTTGGCTTGTACTGCAGTTGGAAATTGATCAGTCCGTTGACAAGTAAGCGCTTGAAAATACCGGTGTTTGTGCTGGCGGCATTGATTATCCTGACTACGTTTAGCATTGTACCCAGTATACGCCACCGCGTAAGGGAAACTACACAAAATCTGGTGAAAGCCGATACTACGGTGCTGTTCGAAAATTCAACCCAAAGCCGGGTAGCCGCCTGGAGTTTGGAGTGGGCAATCATCAGGGCAAATTGGTTGAAAGGATATGGCACAGGTAACGCAAATGCACTGCTATTACAAAAATTGCAAACCGAACATTACCGTGATCTGGAAAAAAATAAAATGCATACACATAACCAATTTTTACATACCTGGATCGAACAGGGGCTTGCGGGTGTATTAAGCCTGCTGCTGTTGTTCTTGGTTTGTTTACGATACTTTTATCGACACAAAAATGAAACCGGAATGTGGGCCGTGCTCTTGTTGGGTCTGTATTGTGCCACCGACGATGCACTGGAGATACAAGCAATAACTGTTTTTCTGCTGTTTATTATCTGCCTTTTGTTGTTTACGCCGAAACACCGCGAGGGTCAGATCACAAATTTATAACCCACCCCTCTGACACTCAAGAAATAAATCGGATTGCGTGGATCAGGTTCGAAATATTTCCGATAGGTCATGATAAAATTATCGATCGTACGGGTGGTTGGAAATACATTGTATCCCCATACCATTTTCAATATATGCTCACGGCTGATGACCTCATTTTTATTATCGATCAGCAATTTCAGAAACTGCATTTCTTTTTTGGTGAGCGACTGCACATTTGCATGAATGTCGATACAACTTTGCGCATGAAAATCTATTTTGCAGGCTCCGATTTCAAACACGGCGGTATCGTCTTTTACATGATCGATCTTTTTATTTTTTGTAATCAGTTTTTCCACCCTGATCAGCAATTCTTCCAAATTAAACGGTTTCGTCATATAGTCATCGCCACCTTTGCGTAAGCCCAGTACCCGATCGGCGCCTGTGTTTTTGGCCGATAAAAACATGATCGGAATTTTGTCATTTTGCAAACGAATGGTTTCGCAAACAAAGATCCCATCCAGCTCGGGCAACATGATGTCAAGGATGATACAATCAAAATATTCTTCTTTAAATGTCTTAATCGCTTTCTTTCCGTCGGCTACAGCCACCACGGAATAGCCCTCCATTTCGAGATTCAATTTCAGCGCATCACGCAAACTTTCCTCATCCTCAACCAACAAAATCTCACCTAAATTTTTCTTCATACTTTAATAAATATATATACAGGGTTAAGCTATCGTGACCTCAAAAATAGAGCCTTGGGGGGTATTGTTTTTCACAGAAATGTCATATTTATATAACTGTACAATTTTTTTTACGATATACAAACCCAATCCGGTACCTTTCGATGAGCGGGTATTTTCATTGCCGATCCTGTAAAATTTTTCAAAGATCCTCTTCTTTTCATTGTCCGGAATACCACTGCCGGTATCTTTTACGGCCAGGGTAGTTTTGTGTTGTTGTTGCTTTAGTTCCACCACGATCAGGTCTTCTTGTGGCGAATACTTTCGAGCATTGCCGATCAAGTTACTGATCACAAGTTTCCACAAGGTTGCATCTCCCTTGATGATTTTATCCTCGCCCCTACTCTGCACTTCGATACGCATATCGGCATACCGGGCTCGCATTTCGTCCACTACCTCATTTACGATACGCAACAACGAAATCTCCTCGCTGTACATAGCACGTTTTGCACTCTCTAACTGTGTGGCGATCAGGATATTGTTACAAAGGTCATTCAACCGGTTGGTTTCGTTGACAGATGACTTGATCAGTTTCATTTGCACATCCTCTGCAAGCTTTCGTTTTTCTAATGTCTGCATATTGAGTTTGATCCCCGCAATCGGTGTCTTGAGTTCATGTGTAACACTCAACATGAAATTTTGTTGCAGTTTGCTGAGTTTGCGTTGATGGTAGTAGGCAAAATACACGATCCCCGCCGACAACAGAATGATCAGTAAAAATGTTGAGCCTTCGCCCAGGTATTGCTTGGTTCGCCGGATCTTTTTTTCACGAATCGATTTGAGGGCAGCGTCTACATCAATGGGCCGTTTGGCAGCGGTTTCGAGTGCGATATTTTCTTTCTCCAATTCAAAAATCACACGGCTTTGTTTGTTCAGGCTGTAACCCCAGAAAATAATGGCTGAAACGACATAAAGCAATAACAGCGTATAAGCGATGGTAAATTTCATTTTGGGCCCTGCTGAACCTACAAATTTAAAAGAATATTTAAGATATATCGAAAATGCGGCTTACTTTTGTCTTCGCAGGCAGATTTGATTATTGTTCGGCCTGTTACAACAACTGAACTAATACTCAACTACGTACAAAACATTCTCCTTGTTTTATTTGTGGGTTAGTATAAGTTCAGGCAAAAAAATACTGACTATGCAAACATTCACCCAATTACTCGCCCAAAAAATTATGATCATCGATGGTGCTATGGGTACCATGATACAACGGTATAAACTAAGTGAAGAAGATTATCGCGGGCAACAATTTAAGGACTGGCATCTGGATGTAAAAGGCAACAACGATATGTTGTGTATTACGCGTCCTGATGTGATTGAAGCGATACATCTGCAATATCTTGAAGCCGGTGCCGATATCATTGAAACCAATACATTCAGTGCTCAAAAAATTTCGATGGCCGATTATGACCTGCAGGACTATTGTTACGAAATGAACGTGGCGGCCGCCCTTTGCGCGCGGAATGCAGTGGAAAAATACTATACGCTTCATCCTGAACAAAAGGCGCTACTTCCTAAATTTGTTGCCGGAGCGATCGGACCCACCAACAGAACACTTTCGCTTTCACCCGATGTAAACAATCCCGGATTTCGTGCTGTGACCTTCGATCAGGTAATGGAAGCCTATTACGAACAAATTACCGGACTCGTTGATGGGGGCGTCGATATCTTGTTGATCGAAACGATTTTTGATACCTTGAATGCAAAGGCTGCAATTTTTGCGACAAAAAAATATTTTCAAGATCATGGAGTGGAATTACCGATCATGATTTCGGGAACCATCACCGATGCCAGCGGACGTACACTGAGTGGGCAAACCCTTGAAGCATTTTATTATTCGGTTGAACATGCTCATCCCGTCAGTATCGGTTTCAACTGTGCCTTAGGCGCTACACAAATGCGACCACATATCGAAGAATTAAGCGAACTGGCCAATTGTTATGTGAGTGCTTATCCAAATGCAGGATTACCAAACGCTTTTGGCGAATACGATGAACAGCCGCATGAAACCGGCCATATACTCGCCGAATGGGCTAAGGAGGGTTTGGTAAATATTGTTGGCGGCTGTTGTGGCACCACACCCGATCATATCAGGTGTATAGCAGATGAAGTACGGGGGATCAGACCTCGATCGATCATCGGAAAATTGGAAGAGGAGACGACTTGAAAAGTTTCAATACGTTGCAAAACAAAATAGCCTTTATCATCAAAAATAATGTATGTCTAAAAATACGAATCAATATTTAACATTAAGTGGTCTTGAGCCTTTGGTGGTGCGACCTGAATCAAACTTCATCAATATAGGTGAGCGGACAAATGTAACCGGAAGTAAAAAATTTTCGCGGCTGATACAGGATGAGAAGTATGACGAGGCCCTGAGCGTTGCCCGTCAACAAGTCGAAAGCGGTGCGCAGATCCTCGATATCAATATGGATGATGCCCTGCTGGATGGAGTATATGCCATGACCACGTTTATCAACCTGTTGCAAGCCGAACCGGATATTGCAAAAATTCCGATGATGATCGACAGCAGTAAGTTCGAGATCATCGAAGCCGGCTTGAAATGTGTGCAGGGGAAATGTATTGTCAATTCGATTTCGTTGAAGGAAGGGGAAGAAAAATTTATTGAACAGGCAAGAATATGCCGAAACTTCGGTGCGGCGGTGATCGTGATGGCTTTCGATGAACAGGGGCAGGCCGATACTAAACAACGTAAAGTGGAGATCTGTCATAGGGCATATAAATTGCTAACGGAGCAAGTCGGATTCAAACCACAAGACATCATTTTCGACCCCAATATTTTTGCAGTAGCCACCGGACTTGAAGAACACAACAATTATGGTGTTGATTTTATAGAAGCCACCAGAGAGATCAAGCAATTGATGCCCTTAACCAAGGTGAGCGGCGGGGTGAGTAATCTCTCTTTTTCATTCAGGGGAAACGAACATGTTCGCGAAGCCATGCACTCCGTTTTTTTATATCATGCCATAGCAGCCGGTATGGATATGGGCATTGTGAATGCCGGTCAATTGGCGGTTTACGACGAAATAGAACCAGAACTGAAAACGCTTTGCGAAGATGTGATCCTCAACCGAAACAACGCGAATAATGCTGCTACTGAAAAACTGATACAATTTGCCGAAACAGTTAAAGCAAAAGGCAAGGTGCAGGTAAAAGATGAAAGCTGGCGACTGGGATCCGTAGAAAGCCGATTGTCGCATGCACTTGTAAATGGTATTACCGACTATATCGATGAAGATACGGAGGAGGCCAGGAAAAAGTACAGCAAACCGCTCGAGATTATCGAAGGGCCGCTGATGGATGGTATGGGTATCGTCGGTGATTTGTTTGGCAGTGGAAAAATGTTTTTACCACAGGTGGTCAAAAGTGCGCGGGTGATGAAAAAAAGTGTCGCCTATTTGACTCCTTTTATAGAAGCCGAAAAGAAGGAATCCACAAACGCGCCAAAAATATTGCTCGCTACCGTGAAAGGCGATGTACATGATATCGGAAAAAATATCGTGGGCGTCGTATTGGGTTGCAATGGGTATACCATCATCGATCTGGGGGTGATGGTGCCTGCGACAAAAATACTCGAAGAAGCTAACAAGCATCAGGTAGACATTATCGGGCTTAGTGGACTCATCACGCCATCGCTCGACGAAATGGTGCATATCGCCAAGGAAATGAAACGCCAAAATTTTACGTTGCCCTTACTCATTGGTGGCGCTACCACAAGCCGTATGCATACAGCTGTTAAAATAGCGGAAAGTTATGAACATGGTGTATTGCATGTACTAGATGCCTCTCGAAGCGTGACAGTGGTCAGTGATCTATTGAATGAAAACAAAGCCACTTTACTCGAAAGAACAAAGGCCGAATATGATGGGCTACGCGAAGATTTTTTGAACCGCAAAACAGTAAAAACATTTTTGAGTCTTGCCGATGCCCGACAAAATAAAACACCGATCGACTGGAAAAACTTCCAGCCTTACCAACCCCATATGACGGGCGTAAAGTCATTGCATAATTTTCCGCTTGATGAAATCGCGGAGTATATCGACTGGAATCCATTCTTTATTACCTGGGAAATGCATGGTAAGTTTCCGGCCATTTTATCAGATGAAAAAGTAGGTGTGGAAGCCACAAAATTGTATGAAGATGCCAAAGCGTTATTGAAAACACTGGTGGATGAAAAATGGTTGCAAGCAGACGCCGTATGGGGTATTTGGCCTGCCCAAAGAATTGGGGACGATGATGTTCTTATTGACACGCATGCACTTCCCCTCTCGGGAGGGCTTAGGGGTGGGTTGAGCGATCATGCAGAGTTGCCACACGAACCTATATCAAATGATAAACTTTATGAACCTTCTCCCCAAACAGCCACGCATGCACTTCCCCTCTCGGGAGGGGTCAGGGGTGGGTCATTCAAATCATGGAAAAGTAAAATTATCCCATACAATCCTGCATTAAAAACGTTAGCCAGAGAATTAAGAAAAAAATCTACACCAGCAGAAATCGAATTATGGAATGCCTTGAAAAATATCCAAGATTCAGGCTACGATTTTGACAGACAGAAGCCTCTCGGAGATTTTATAGCAGATTTTTATAGCAGCGATCTTGCGCTGGTGATTGAAATAGACGGATCCTCACATAACAATAGTGAAGTACTGGAAGCTGACCGCCAAAAGGAAATCGCATTTAATAACTTTGGGCTGAATGTCCTGCGTTTTTTACATGATGATGTACTGAATGATATCAATTCTATTTTGCGCGTATTGGATTTATATATTGATTGCTTTAATGCGAATGATTTTACAGCAATGAAAGCAAACAGCCACACACCCCTTAATCCCCTCTCAAGAGGGGAAGTGTTACCCAAGTTCGCGACTGCGAATGATGTTGACGATCTGCGATCATATTCCGGTAACGACGAAAATACTCAATCGGAGCTTACGTTCCCGGCAGGGTCGGGCGTCCTTGCAGAGTTGCCACACGAACCTATATCAAATGATAAATTTTATGAACCTTCTCCCCAAACAGCCACGCATGCACTTCCCCTCTCGGGAGGGCTTAGGGGTGGGTTGAGCGATCTTGCAGCGTTGCCACACAAACCTATATCAAATGATAAACTTTATGAACCTTCTCCCCAAACAGCCAGGCATGCACTTCCCCTCTCGGGAGGGGTTAGGGGTGGGTTGAGTGATCATGCAGAGTTGCCACACGAACCTATATCAAATGATAAACTTTATGAACCTTCTCCCCAAACAGCCACGCATGCACTTCCCCTCTCGGGAGGGGTCAGGGGTGGGTTGAAACTCAACTTCCTTCGTCAGCAAATTCAAAAAGCCGCCGGTCAGCCCAATGTATGTTTAGCTGACTTTATTTCGCCGCAAAAAAATGATCATATAGGCGCTTTTGCGGTTACCATAAAAGGCATCGAACCTCATCTGAAGAAATTTGAAGAAGCGCACGACGATTACAACAAGATCATGCTGCAGGCACTTGCCGACAGGCTTGCAGAAGCTTTCGCAGAATTGTTGCATAAAAAAGTAAGAACCGAATATTGGGGTTATGCAAAAGATGAAGCCCTCAACAACGACGATCTGATCAAAGAAAAATATCTCGGTATTCGTCCGGCCCCGGGTTATCCGGCCTGCCCCGATCATACAGAGAAAAATAAATTATTTGCTTTATTGAATGTCCATGAAGAAATCGGTATCGAACTCACTGAATCATTGGCGATGTATCCGGCAGCATCAGTTTGCGGATGGTATTTTGCACATCCCGATAGTAAATACTTTGGAGTCGGTAAAATCACCGAAGAGCAACTCGTTGATTATGCAAACAGAAAGGATATGGATTTGGCAGAGATAAGACGATGGCTGAGTCCAATACTTGATTAAATTGAAATCGGTATGGAAGACGCAACAGGATTCAAGCCGGAGTTATTACTGGAAATTGTAAAGACGGAAATGCCATTCGGAAAATACAAAGGCAGATTGCTTTGCGACCTTCCTGATTTTTATCTTGAGTTTTTTCTGCAAAAAGGAAATAGCTGGCCGGCAGGAAAACTGGGACAATTGATGGCCACTGTTTATGAAATCAAGATCAATGGTTTACATGAGATACTTGAAGAACTCAAGAAAATGAAATGATCAGCGAAATACTATTTTTCAGAAATCACCCGATACTGAAATACCGGCGGGCGCTTGCAATGCAGTCAAGGTCATTTCCTGTGTTTTATTTCTGAAGAAGGATAATATAGTCATTCCTCCAACCGCAGGCACTGTGTGAAAGTTCTTTTCCATCCATACCGACTTACCGGCATCAAGTGACAAACGCTCTCTTTGCATCTGAAAGTAGATTTTCGATGAATCGTCCTTTACCATGTTTTCAGCCATCGACAAGTGAAGTTTTAATTCCTGAAACAAGGTATCACCTAATGCATTTTTATTCAGTTCAGTTTCCGCAATGTCAAGATCTTCGATTGACGTTTTGTTAGCGTCGATACGCGCGTGTAAAGTGTCTATCAGCCTTACTACTTTTCTGTTGTGTTCAAAAATGGCAATAAACAATTCTTTCTTTTCAGGTGAAAAGTTACACATTGAATCGATATGTAGTTTTAATTTAGTTGAATCGCTGATATATGATGTGCTGAATGACTCATCAACTTTTTTGAACGATTTTACGATCTGATCCGAAACAAACCACGGCGTAAATTTCAAAAGGATAACAAAGATTACCGCAACAACTAAAATTATTTTACTCCGCAATTTCATAGCCGTCTCTACAACTCCACACAAACATTTTTTGCTTCGGTAAAAAAGCGCAAAGCTTCCCATCCACCTTCGCGACCTACACCGCTGTTTTTTACACCACCAAAAGGCGTACGTAAATCTCGCAATAGCCAGCAGTTGATCCATACGATACCTGCATTGATCTTCATCGCTACTTTGTTTGCTTTCGAAATATCCTGTGTCCAGATGGTGGAGGCTAAACCATAATCGCATGCATTCGCTAAAGCCAATGCCTCGTCAACAGTTTCAAATGTTTGCAAAGTCACTACCGGTCCGAATATTTCTTCCCTATTGGTTTTGCAATTTGGACCCAGACCTTCTATGATGGTCGGTTCAATGAAGTATCCGTTTTCGCAACGGCCTTCAGGTTTTATGGCATTTCCTCCGAGAAGAATTGTTCCGCCTTCCTGTTTGGCGAGTTCAATGCAATTCAGTACTTTTTCATAATGCAGTTTACTCACCACTGCACCTTGTTTACTGTTCTCATCCATGGGGTCGCCCACCGTCAATTTTTTGACGCGCTCAACAAATTCAGTTTTGAATTTTTCGTAAATACTTTTTTCAATAATGATACGGCTGCCGCACAAACAAATTTGTCCCTGATTACTAAATGAAGACTGAACCGTTGTGCGCATCATTTTATCCCAGTCGGCATCTGCAAAAATGATATTGGGGTTTTTTCCGCCGAGTTCGAGCGATAGTTTTTTAAACATCGGCGCGGCTACCGAAGCAATTTGCTGACCGGCTCTGGTACTGCCTGTAAAAGAGATCGCTTTTATTTTCGGATGCGCTACAATGGCACTGCCACATTGCGGACCATCGCCATGCAGGATATTCAATACCCCGTCGGGCAAACCGGCTTCTTTACAGATTTTACTCAATAAAAAAGAGGAGAGCGGCGTTACCTCACTCGGCTTGGCGATCACACAATTGCCTGCAGCTAAGGCCGGTGCTATTTTCCAGGTAAATAGATACAGCGGCAGATTCCAGGGAGAAATACAACCGACAATACCGACGGGCTGACGCAAAGTATAATTAATGGCCTTGTCTTCCATGCTATGGCTTTCGGCGGCGAAGTGCATAATGCCGGTAGCAAAAAACCTGAAGTTGGAAGAGGCGCGGGGTATATCTACTTTTTTCGACAACCAAAGGGGTTTGCCATTGTCAGTGGTTTCGGCCAATGCAAGTTCATCCAGATGTTCATCGATCAGCTCCGCGATTTTATTTAAAATTTTAAATCGTGTTTCTGCAGAGGTTACACTCCATGCAGCAAATGCTTTTTCTGCCGCCTTTACGGCAAGTTCCACATCTTCATGATTGCTGTCGGGTATTTGCCCAAACGTTGAGCCCGTAGCCGGATTAATATTATCAGTATATTTTTTGGAAAGTGGTTCAATGAGTTCACCACCGATATAGTTTTGGATGTATTGAAAGTTTGTGAGATTCATTTTTTACAAAGAGAATAAGAGATCAAGAGATTTGTAAAAATAGTGATTAATTTGGCAGTGATTACTTTTTCATATTCTGTTTGCAGGAGATTTTCTGAATATTGTTTTTTCAATATGTATAAGCTTGTTTTAAAATTAATCAGGGTGCTATTGTTAATGTTTTGGATTATCAGGTTTTTTGGGTAAACTTTGATATTCACTAAATCGCATCACAGCCTGCCAACCTAATCCGTCGCGGCTAGAACCACAGTTTAAAGTATGAATTATGAACTTTACCTACAACGACTCGATGAGGCACGGGAAACCAATAGCAATATAGTAAGTGAGACAGTACAGGAAGACAATGAGCATGATATCAATGACATTTACCTGAAAATTTTGAGTTACGGACTCGACAGTTTGACCAGCGAAGACAGCATTAGAATAGAAGAACTAGCGATTCAATGTCCTTATATTGGCGGCACGGCAGTATACAAGGCACGGGCTTTGTATGCAATGTATTCCCCGGCCTCTATGTTCGACGATATCAAGATATGCAATGCGGTAGGTGTTTACAAAAATGGTAATACGGGTAATGATAAAGGGAAAGGCATTTTTGATAATGAGAATGCATTTTTAAAAAGCTTAAATCCTCAATTTGATAAAAAAGTTCTGATGGAAAATGACCTTCTCATTTATCCGAATCCAGCAAATAACCAAATCAATATCAGGTACAAAAATAAAAAAGATAGCAAATTGCAGATTGTAAATATGCTGGGCAATATAGAAATGGAAATTTCCCTTGCAAAAGAAAACCAGCAGGTGTCAGTACAGACTCACAGTCTACATACAGGAGTTTATATCTATCGACAAATAGAAAATACAGCAGTCATTAAGTCTGGCAAACTCATTATCACAAACTGAAGATCATGAAAAAGATAACAGTAATTATTCTATTAGGTTTTATATGTAACTTTTCAATTTGCCAAAGTAAACTCGGAAATGAGTGGATTACCGGCGCCGGAGGAGCTAAGGTTAAGTTTATCAATAATGCTGTCATCACGAATAACCAATACTTATATAATACCTATTTTATGATGGGTAATTCAAGTATTTGTGACACTAATGGTAATTTGTTACTTAGCAGCGATGGGTATAATGTTTATAGTGCAACCGGCACCTTTATCGACAATGGAGATACTCTGGTTCCCATTGATTTTTTTGTGGACCAAAACGGATGGAGTGCACTTTCACAGTCAAGCATTTTTTTACCAATGGATAGTGGGAAGTATTACTTTGTTACACCAACAATGAGCGATACTAGATTTGCTGATTGTATCGCCAACAATAATTGTTTTTTTGATTTATTGCTTTACAATGTAATCGATATGAATGCGAATGCCGGAGCAGGAAAAGTGGTTAAAAGGATGCAGGTTTTAATGGATAGTGCCTCCCTCAGCAAAACACAGATGATGGCTTGCAGACATGGTAATGGAAAGGATTGGTGGTTGCTAAAACAAGGCGGAGACAGTAACCGGGTGTATAAGTTTTTATTTACGCAAGATAGTGTTTACGATTATGGCAGTCAGATATTCAACGCGCCGCTCTGGGGAGTATGGGACCTGAAAGGGCAAAGTGTTTTTACGCAGGATGGTAAGCAATATGCGACAACCGTGCAGGGGAATTTGACAGGTGAGGTTTTTATAGCCGATTTTGATAGATGTACCGGTGAATTGAGTAATCCTAAAGTGATTGCAGCACCTGAGGGGTCACAATACAATCCCAATGATACTACGATCAAAGAAAGATTACCTGAAGGATTAGCCTATTCGCCCAATGGAAAGTTATTATATGTGATGACGTTGGCAAATATCTACCAATATGATTTTCAGGATAGTAGTTGGTATCATGTTGCTGGGCTTGATACTACTTATCAAAAATTTCAACATTATAATGCTTCCTATTTAGGCCCAGACAATAAAATATACATAGGAAATTTCGGTGGTACAAGCAAACAAATGAGCGTAATCAATAACCCTGATGTGAAAGGCGCAGGCTGCAATTTTTGTCCAAGGTGTCTGCGTTTGGATACACTTGCCGGTACCGCTTACGCGGGTACGCCGCCTTGCATGCCCAATTACAGCTTGGGGAAGGATAGTTGTTTTCCGGACGCAGTGGTGGAGTATGCAGTTGACAATAAGCAGTTGACAGTATATCCGAATCCGGCTTCAAGTCAATTGAATATTGAAAATGGAGAATTGAAAATGAAGGAATTGTACAATGCAATGGGGCAGATGATCTTAATCACAAAAGCAGATGAAATTGATGTGAAGCATTTCCCGAGGGGTTTGTATTATTTACGTTGCAATGGGGTAGCGATCAAAGTGGTTTTGGAATAGTCGCAGACATTCAATAAAACCTTCGTATCTTTTCCCGAACTTTCCTACTGGATGGATATGCGAAAATTATACCCCGCTCGCGCGAGTATCCCATAAGCAGTGCGGCTGGCGCGGCGTCTGCGACCCGTGCCCATATGCTTTTTCTCATATTGTAATAAATATAATCTCAAGTAATCCGCAATTTCGATCATAAAAATAATCTCTTGCACTGCTATACAAATATTCTTCCGCTTTATCTACATAACCTTCCACTACAGGATTATTGCGTAAATATTCCAATTTCTGATGTATTACTTCTTTACTCCAAATTTCAATCGGATGGTTATCCTGACGCCAAAATTGAAAGTCTTTATTGCCACTGTTCTTTTTTCCTGCACTGCCGAATAATTCTAACATCCATTCCTTTCGGCTTTCTGTTGGGTTTTCAGATATAGTTTTAATCATTACCTTACTTGTGTGCTTCTTAAAATCGCGAATGATATCCTGAAGCAGATGACCTTCTTCAGCACGGGCAATTAAATGTATATGGTTGGTCATGATACACCATGCAAAGAGCTCTAAACCTTTTTCTTGCTGACAGTATTTTAGATTCGCAACTAAAATATCTTTGTAACCTCTTCTTGTAAATACATCAATCCACCCTACGGTAGCGAAGCTAATAAAATAACAACCATCCTTATTCTTAAATTTATATTTTGTACTCACACAATTTTTTAATCAAATATAAAGTCATTTTTTTAGTTACTAGGCACGGGTCGCAGACGCCGCGCCAGCCGCAACGCT
This sequence comes from uncultured Bifidobacterium sp., assembly GCA_964519155.1. Taxonomy (GTDB): domain Bacteria; phylum Bacteroidota; class Bacteroidia; order Chitinophagales; family Chitinophagaceae; genus OLB11. Next base: position 23,447 of record CAZFKA010000010.1, read on the forward strand.
TAAAATACACTCGCGCGAGCAGGGGGATCTCAAACAACGGTATCCAGCGGACACAGGTAAAAGTAAGGAAATATATTCCACTGCAATAGGGTATTTCTTTTCGAACAGCCATTGGGTAAAGTTAAATATAAAGACGTAAGCAATATGTTTAAAAACAAACCTGCGTTCTATGATATAGCACCGCAGAGTCCCACACAACGTTTGTCTTAAAACACAATTGCTAAAGTGGAATCTGCGGGGTCCAAATGAAAGCTTCGTTTTGTTGCAGAAAGCAACAGAATAGAACTACGAAGCAAATATGCTTCGCAGAACTCACTCTCTATACGTTACCGTGAACGGGGTGATGACCCCTTCAGTCCTACCGATTCAATTATCATTTCTGCAGGAAGTTTTAAGGCCAAGTATTAAGCAGAACAGGTTACACAAATCACTATTGCCTGATCACTTTGATGGCTTTGTGATAAGATCCGATATTGATGTGGATGAAATACAATCCGGCCCTTATCGCTGCGTCATCAGGTTGCCCATACCAATCAATTTTCAACTGATCGCTAAAACCGGTTTTGCCTTTAGCTGATTTCACAAGCTGCCCCAATGCATTATACACCTTTAATTCCCAGGTTTGATTGTGCATATTGCTTTGCAGTGAAATTTCAAGGGTCTGATATGAACTGAACGGGTTCGGTATTGCTTTGATGTCGCTGCTAGCCGCTTCCTGCACTTCAGTAGTCGCCAGTGGATTTTCGTTGGTCACCGTTCCTGCTGTATCGGGTTCAAGGGCCAGTAAGGCCGTGTATTCGCAAAGCACATCGTAGGCAATACTGTTGTTGATGATGGTATTGCTGTTTTGTCCCTGTGTATTATTTTCGATGAGATCTTCAATGAAGCGGTAAGCCCAGATCTTTTTTGTGAAGGTGTCAGGAGCCACGATATTATTGACCGCAAAATTCTCCGTATAGTTCATTGAATCTATTCCGTAGTAATAATTCAATTGCAGGGCTGCCGGTGTATTGATGTATTTTCCGGTTTCCATATAAGCTTCACCCAGGGGTATCAGCACTTTATTATTCAGTTTATAATCGCTGTGCAAAATGCTGTTGCCCGTAAACGTAACCGCATCGTAGCTATGCAGATTTTTAAGCGATTTGATGGCTTGCGAAAAAATACTGATAAATGAGGCGTTGGCATTGTAATAATTATTATAGGTTGCTGATTTCAAATCGAAACAGGAACCTCCGGTAACAGCAGACAAATTGTAAAAGTAGTACTGATTGTTGAAGAAATATTCTGTGCCATTCCAGATCGCATAAGTAAACGAATCGTTGAAGTCGAATACAGATACAGGATAATTGTTGTTCATAAGCGAAGTGGTAGTAGCGATCAACTGATTTAATAAACTCACATTGTTGCCAAAAGAGCCTGCATTACTTACGATCAGTATGTTTCCCTTGCTTCCGTGTGTGTTCAGGAAACTGATGGCATCGCATGTGGCCTGGAAGAAAAGCGAGGATGTCGAATTGAGGTTGGCCGGTAAACCGGCAAAGGCATTATCGATTGAGCTATCGTTGCCGCTGATCCAGTTCTGCGACATTTTTTGCACCCCTCCGTTATTGACAAATACTACATTGAAAGAATCGAGGGGAGACAATGAAAATCTGATCTTGTTTTTTAAGACCTGCATCACCGTGGCGTAATTGATATAATTGACGGTTCGGTAATCAACCACATATACATTTTTTGCAATGGCATTATTGGGCTGCGGCATCAGCATATACTGATAATAGCCCTCATTCTGGGTTTCAGCCTGTGATACGAAAAAGTGATTGGCGGGTGGTAAGGCAAAGTAGATCGCATTGTGCAAAAAAAGATTTGCGCTTGTACCCTGCAGGGTGAAGTAATCATAATTTCCGATCGCTGTAGCCTGTATATTCCCCGTATATTGTGGAGTTCCCAGCAACGTATTGTTTGCTACTTTCACATTGATTGTGGGTACGACCGCAGGCATATCAGACCTGAACATATTCAGATCCATCGGTACTTCTATTCCTTTTGAAGTAATATTATTCGGTACAAGATAGGATATCTGTAGTTTGCGGTTGCCCGGATTAATCACAGGATATATTCTGGCTTCATAGGTATTACCTTCATTCTGATAAAGAATCAGCGGATCGATGCGTCGCGATACCAATGCCTCGTAAATAAATTTTGCTTTATTGCGCTCATAGAGTTGCGCTTTCACCGGAATATTATTCATCCATAACACCGCATGATGAATAATGACCCCTGCAGGTAAAGAAAATTTGTATTCTGCTTCGAGCGAGTCCGGGCTGTTGGCCAGATTGGTACCCTGCGCCGATATTTCAAGTACAATATCGTAATTGGTATAGCAGCCTGCCGGTGTAATGGTCACATTGATACTTTCAAATTTTCCGGGCACCTTGGTCCAGTTTCCCATATTAGGGTTTAGCACTTTGAGCCCATCTGCATAATAATTTTGAGCAGATACAGTAGCTGTGAAAATGAGCAGCACGATCAATGCAACCAATTTTTGGAGAATGAAATTTGTTTTCATGGTAAACGTTTTTGGTGGTAATTGTAAATACAGCAACAAGCTGTATTTTTCAATGACTCTATCCGATCAGCAATCGTGAGCGATGTTTCGAGGGAATTGTGCATGCCCGCTCCTATTGCGACGAAATAAACATTTTCATACGTTACCGCCCTATTTTCGCCTTATCAAAGCGATACACCCACTCGGCACTTTGTATCTGTGCAAAAGCATACGAACGCAACTTTTCAAGCACATCCTTTTTTTCTGAAGAAAAGTTATGGGTATCATTTGTGCGGTAGCGGTACAAACTTTCCTGCCCGTTGAACGGATAAACATACAACCATTCCTGATCGATGCATCCAATTTTATCATCGGCCGAAAAATAGATACAAGACCGGGGAGTCTTTACAATGTCTGCACCCAATGTATTGTTGATATAGCTCATGTGCAACATGCCCATCAGTGTCGGAAAAATATCGATCTGCCCCATAAGGTTGTCCATCACGGTTGGTGCAATAATTTTCGGCGCATAAAAAATAACCGGAATATGCTGATAAGACAATTCAAGGGGATAGACATTTTGGCCAACCCTGAATCCATGATCGGCTACTAAAATAAAGATTGTGCTGTCGAACCACACACGCTTACCCGCCTCCCTGAGAAATTTACCGATACAAGCATCCGCATAGGCAGTGGTGTTCAGGTTGGGTTCGGCAAATTTTTTTTCGTACGAATCCGGTAGGGCATAAGGTTCGTGATTGGAAGCCGTGAGGATGGTGGCAAAAAAAGGTTTGCTGCTATGCGCTGAATCAAGAAACCGAAGTGCCTCATCGAACAAATATCCATCCGGTACACCAAATCCGCTGATCGATGCCTCTGGCGGAAACATATCTGAACTCACAATGCGGTCGAACGAATTTTCGGGAATGAAGTTTACAATATTGTCGAATTCAAAACTATGCGCACAAAAGAAAATATTTTGATAGCCATATTGTTTGGTCACATAGGGCAGCCCGGTATATTTTCGTATCGGCATGGTGTTCATCGGTCTGATAGCCTTCAATGCCGGAAAAGCATATAGACTTGAAAATATCCCATTATTGGTGTGAATACCTGCGCTATAGGCATTCCTGAAAAACATCGATTTCGTGGTGAGGCTGTCGAGGTTGGGTGTAAGGCCACGGGTATTGCCGAAATACTGCATATAATGAGCACTCATGCTTTCCATTAAAATAAGCACCACATTATATTTTTTAACCGGTGCGTCTGTCTCTATCCTTCTGGCAAACGGAGAAATAAGCGTGTCTGGATTACTGATCTGCAGGTATTGCTTTGTCAGTGCAATGGCTTCCTCTTCCGGCATCAGACTGACTTTTTCGGTATAACTTTTAGCCAGACAAAACACAGGATTCAAACCCATTTGATTCAATAAATTACTGTGACAATACGCCGCATCTCCCATACGAATCGGGTGAGCGATTTTGCCACGTAAACCTAAAAAGCATGCACAGCTCAACAGAAGAAAATAGATCAGATCCTGATGCCGACGATGTATACGGCCGGCAGCTTGTTTGAAGAAACGCATGCTATACCGGTATACCAACAATATCGTCAGCGGCATCAAAATCAGCAAAGCAATCAGCAAAGACCGATACAATGCGTTGTCGCCGATCATTTTGAATACGGTCGTCCAATCGTTGAGCCATTGAAAAGCTGCCTCCGACAAACGCATATGAAAGAACCGGAAATAGGGCATATCGGCTACCACGATCACCAGAATAAGGCAGGAGACAATCGACAGGTACACACTGACGAAGGTGTACACAAGCGACGATAAATTTCGAAGCCATGTGCCCATATACAGCAACACCAAAGGTAATGACAACACATAACTGAGTACGACCGTGTCGAACTGCCAGCCGACCAAAAAACTTTTAAGCGACAAGGTATCCCACAAAGGGTAACTGCCATCAGACAAATATACATAAGTGATGAAGCGACCGAGCAGGAGAAACCCTATGCCGAAACAATAGAACAAGAACAGAAACCTTGCAAAGAAGGGCATGAAGGCTTTGTTTCGGAAAGCTTGATCGGGCAAGGTTTGTAGAGAAATCGGTTAAAGATTATTTCGACTCGGCCGGTACTTTTACATTAATCTCTTTACCGTCAGGTCCTTTGATCTGCATATTGCCGTTCTGGTCCATTTTTACACTGGCATCACCGTCTTTGGTTTTGATATCCATGTTACCATTTTTATCCACTTTCACGCTGGCGTCGCCTTCTGTTGATTTAATATCCATATTGCCGTTGGCATCAATTTTTACATTGGCTTCCTTGCCATCTTCAGTTTTAATCTGTATACCATTACCACTGATATTGACATCAGCCTTGTTGCTGTCGCCGTCGTTTACGGTAATATGCATTCCATCTTTATCAGTGGATTCTTCTGTTTTCTTGTCGTCAGAACAAGCAGTAAACATGGCTGTAGCGAGCAGGGCAAAAAATACTTTTTTCATAGTTGTTGGGGATTTATTGTTCGGGTAAAAATAGAAAAAACTTTTTCAATAAAAGAATCTGCTGCGTAAAATGTAATTGCAGAAGCCGAACCGACCCTAAATCCTAACCCATTGATTTTGAGAGGTTTGCTCTGGGTTTTCGCTCAAAAAGCTTATCCCTGCGCGTTTCCATTTGTTAAAGATGAACAAGACTGAGGAAATTTATTTTATTTTGCAAGATCAAAAACCAAATCATTTATGAAAAAACTCTTGACCTTTTTCAGTGTTATTGTATTGAGTTTGTGGGTAGGTAAAGTCAGGGCGCAGTATACGCTTGAGCAGGTAGATATGAGCTACGATACCCTTGCTCCTTTTCATACCTATATGATGGATATCAACAACCGTGGTTATATGTGCGGTTATTACACCAATGCGCAGGGTGATAATATCGGTTTTATTTTTACGCGTAAAGGGGTACAATTTGAAATCGATAATAATGTTATCGTGGGTAGTTTCGACAATAAAGTGGTATCTATCAACGACAACGATGTGGCGCTGGTGAGCTCCACCGTCGGAGGGGTCACTACATTGTATAAATTTTATGTTGTAGATGAAGCCATCTCTGCACCAGTATTAGTGACGGGTCTCGGGCAAAACCCGATCAGTGCCCTGAAGATCAACAATAAGAATGATATCAGTGGTTGGTACCAGGGAGTCAATAGTCGTTGGTTATTTGTGCTGCACGACAGTATCATTCCGGCAGGCTTACCCCAATGGCAAGCCAGTCGTTATATGCCCGCCGCCACTTATTACAACACCTGGGGAGGAGGTATGGATACCAATAACGTGATTGCCGGTTTTTATTTGGATGCGCCAAACTATTATCCATTTTTATACGATGCGACCGCCAATACTTATCAAACCCTGATCGCTCCGGCAAAAACAAAAGTGTGGGACATGAATAACGGGCATACCATGGTGGGAGAGTATCAACAGGCAAACGGAACCTATATGGCCTGCTACGGTACGGTGACAGGAAACAATATGAATGCAACTTCTCTTGCACCAATTTTTCATAGCAATACAATACAGTCGGTTGCTAATGGAATCAATGATAAAGGGTATATCGTGGGCAGTTTTCTTGATCCGAATACCGGCAAATGGAAAGGTTTTATTTACCGGCCCGGTCAGGACAAGTACGAATTTCCCGGATACAGTTTCACAAAACATACTTGGATGACTTATAACGGTGCCGATTTAACACCCGGTAATACCGATGCGCACTGGAACGGAGATTTCTTTGATCAGTACATCGATTACGATCTTTTCGATCCGTATATGTTCAATGGCTTACCGCTCAACGACAATAAAATCATACAGAAATATAAAAAGCCTCATATCCCGAATACGCTCCATCCCGATTGGAGAAGTTTCGCGATTGAAACTGATAAATTTTATTCGCCTAACGGGTCTCCTAATGTGAAGAATCTGTATAAGTATATCAAAAAATATCAGATGTTCGACAAATATGTGAAGTATATCAGAAAGTATGCCGACACCGGCCGATTCAATGGGGATTGCTACGGATTTTCCATTACTTCACTCATTCATTATGTCAATCCCAATGGACTAAATGCGCGGTACGGATTGCCACTGAATACCGACCTGTCAACTTTTTCAAATATGGATTCGGTGAGCAAAGGTGCTGTTACGAGAGGACAGTTGTTGCAGTTTAATAAAGTACTGGATAATTTATATCCGGATGGTATTTTTCAATGGGCCGGTCTTTACCGTACCAAAACATACATGAGCGATACTGCACAGAAGGTCAACATACGGACTTTCTCCTTTACCCTCAACGATAATGGTGATATTGGCGGGCATGCCGTATTCCCTTGGGCAATCAAAACCCCACAGAAACTGCCATTCAAAAATCCGGTATCACTCGTTACGGAGAGCGATACCCTCATGTTATATGATTCCAATTTTCCTTTAGACAGTACACAGTTTATGACCGTGCGTTCTGATTGGAATTATATTGACACCGGATATTATTCTGACAACTATGATGTGATGTATGTCGATTTCAATGAACCAACCTACACTGAAATTATGAATTATCCTTTCGCGTCGCTGAAACCAACCAGAAATATCGATACAACCTATGATTTTACCCTGAGTACCGGTACCGATTTCTCTATTGAAAACGGCGGGCTTTTTTGCACGATGAATAATGGAACCTACACAAACGGTATCAATAAATTGCATGCCATGAACGGATCAGGTATTCGTGCTTTCTTCCCCCTGTATTTCACCGCCGACAGCCTGGACGCCTACGCAGTCACCACCAATCATTATGCCGATTCGGTTATGAGTTTGACTCAGACAAGCGATGATATCAGTATGGGTATCAGCCGCAATGCGCTTCCGGCCGAATTTGATCATATGACCGTCAAGAATCGCCAGATCAGTTATGGCAATCCGGAAAACTTTTCGAAATACCTGACCGGCCATTATGTGCAAACCGCTGATGGAGATCCACAGGCAGTAAACCTGATAGTCGACAGTTTGATTCTCGTAGCAAATGACACTGTAATTACACGGGTACCACACGACTATAGTTATCAGATTATACATCCGGCCGGTGCGGCTACTTCGTATAACCTGGAAATGTATGTGTTGTACAATGACAGTATTAAATTGTTTGTAGCCAACGATCTGCCATTAGATGTAAATACATCACATCTCATCGATCCGTATTATGTGGGTGCAAACGGAACCCAGACAGTGATCTTTGTCGATAATGTCCCCTGCAAGAACCACGAGATCGGGTTGGAG
>CAZFKA010000011.1:0-14537 GCA_964519155.1 uncultured Bifidobacterium sp.
ATATTATACCGAGGAATAAAGGGATTGACGAAAAAAATGAGACCAATAAAAGTATTCGTACTCTGAATAAAAACCGTAAATTTGAATGGATATCTCTCTATGCGCAAGCCTCATTTTCCACTCTTTATTTTTTTGCTGTTTGGGTTTTGCCGGGCAAATGCACAAATTGACTTCCGCTATGGTCTTACGCTGGGTGTGAGTAAAAATGAAAAAAATGAAAAAAAATCCTATACCATTCCTGAATTGCGTAATGCGCAAGTAGTGCACATTAAAAAAGGATTTACCAGCCCGGTAATTGGTATCCATGCAAGTGCCGGATTTAAATATCTATATTCTTGTGTAGGTTTAGAATTCAACCAGACTGGGCAATCTGCTTACAATTTCGAATCGAGAGAATATTATAAACAGGATGGTAACGGTGTGCTGAATATGAAAAGATATTATAACAGCTCATCTGTTTATTGCAGCCTATCTAAATTGAATGTACCGATAGAATTGGGTATTCAAATTTTAAGAGAACGTGATTTTAGCCCATTTATTTTTGCCGGTATTAATTTCAATTATATACTCAAGGCGAATTTTACCAAAATAGACACCACACAAGATGTCTTTTGGGAGACAACCGATGTTAAAAAAATATCAGTGAATGTTTATGATCAACAAGATGACTATGTGGGTGCTCAAAGAGGATTAAGAAAACAATTTATTTTGGGTGCCGGCCTCAACTTTAGGAAGCATTTGTCTCTTAAAGTATCCAGACGATCGCAAAATAGTATTGGAGTGTGGGAGCAAAACGATCCTGATATCATTTGGAATTGCTTTGGTGGACATTCTTTTTTATTCGTGTATAAAGAGGTTTTGCTGACACTCAGCTATCATTTTTAACTATTGTATCCCCAACGCATCACTTAATTGCAACATCCTGTCTATGGGCTTTTTTGCGGCTAAGCGCAATTCTTCATCCATTTTCAGTTCAGGCAATTCATATTTCATACAGAGATATAATTTCTCGAGTGTATTGAGTTTCATATGCGGACAATCGTTACAAGCGCAACTATTATTGGGTGGTGCCGGTATCAATGTCTTGTCAGGCGCTGCTTTCATCATCTGATGTAGAATACCGGTTTCGGTACCCACTATAAACTCTTTTGCGTCACTTGTTTGTACAAATTTCAACAATTGCGTGGTACTGCCTATAAAATCAGCAATGGCCAATACCGCTTCTTCACATTCGGGATGGGCGATGAACTTAGCTTCCGGATGGCGTACTTTTAATTTCGTAATTTTTTCAAGACTAAAAATTTCATGTACCATACAAGCACCGTTCCACAATAACATGTTTCTGCCGGTTTGTTTGTTGATGAAGGCTCCCAGATTTTTATCCGGTGCGAAAATGATCTTTTGGTCAGCCGGCAAACTTTCTACGATCTTTTGTGCATTGCTCGATGTACAAATAATATCGCTTAACGCTTTGATACCCGCACTGCAATTGATATAGGAAATGACCAAATGATCAGGATGCTGCTCTTTAAATCGCTTAAACAATACCGGTGGGCAACTGTCGCTGAGTGAACAGCCCGCGTTAAGATCGGGTAGAACCACTTTTTTTTCCGGGTTCAAAATTTTTGCTGTTTCAGCCATAAAATGCACACCCGCAAATACGATCATATCGGCCGTGGTTTCCTGTGCCTTTCGGGCCAGCCCTAAACTATCACCGATATAATCGGCCAAATCCTGTATTTCACTTTCTTGATAATAATGGGCTAGTATTACCGCATTCTTTTCCTTTTTCAATTGTTGAATTTCCGCAGCTAAATCTAAAGTCGGATCAATTTCCATTTCCAAAAATCCGGCATTTTCAATTTTATCAACTGCTTCCTTTGTAATAATCATTATAAAATTTTTTTTTAAAGAAAAAGATATTGGTATTATTGGGGGTGTGGATTCGTGTATAAAATATCGTTATCCCTATTGCAAAATTGAAGTATTTTTAATTATCAAGAGGTAATTCACAAAAAAAAATAATTAACCACAAAAAAATGACCTTCCCGGTTTGTAAGCAAAGTCAACCCATAACTGTCTTTGTGAGCCAAGTGATGAACGAAAAAAAAGATAGAATGTAAAAGCGTGGAAAAACAGGCTGTAGAAAAAAATTCTGTCTGTGGGTTGTGAATCAGCGACTAAAAAAAACTGTAGAAATGCACTTTCATACACAAAGCCGATAGCGAACAAACTTATTGCGTGTATAAACCTTACCTTATACCAAAGTAATCCACATTCAAAATTGATCAAATGAGTCAGGAAAAGGACCTGAATAATGAAATGAAGTCAAAAAAACTTTGTAAAACCAATGCAAAACCGCTATTTTTGCAAGCCTTTAAAAAATGTGAATAATATGTCGGTAATTCAAACTATCAGAAATAAGTATATTGGTATAGTAGTCGGAGCCATCGTTGTCGCCCTTTTGGGTTTCTTGGTAATGGATGCCATGCAAAGTAATGTACGAAGCGTTTTCAGTGGAGATCAAACCCTGTTGGCCAGTATCAATGGTACACGTATTGAAGCGAAAGACTTTGAAATGTTGCGTAATAAATACGAAGAAAACATGAAGTCGAGAGAAAAAGGGAAAACCTTGAGCGACGAAGAACGCAATCAGGCAAGCGAACAAGCCTGGTCAGACATCATCAACGAGACATTGGTGGGTGAAGAATCAGACAAACTCGGTTTGAGTTTTACCGATAAAGAATTGCAGGATATGCTTACCGGTCCGTATGCCGACCCTATGATTCAACAAAGTTTTGCCGACCCAAACACCGGAATTTTCGATCCGAGCCGCGTAAATCAATACCTCAATACACTTGGACAAGACAAAACCGGTGCAGAACGAGCAAAATGGAGAGATTTTGAAGATGCGATCATTAAGACTAGAAAAATTACAAAGTATAACGACATGATCATCAAAGGGATTTATGTTCCTTCTTTTGTGGTTAAACAAATGGGTAAAGATAATTCGGCGTTATCGGCTATCAACTACGTACAAATTCCCTATGCTAGTATAAACGACAGTAGTGTAAATGTAACAGACGCAGATATTACAGAATTCATGAAGAAAAACGAAAAATTGTTTCTGACCCTCGAAGCAACCGCCCGTGCTGAATATGTAACTTTTGATATCATACCCTCGAGTGCCGATACCGCTGAAAGTTTAGGTCAGTTGAATAGTTTGAAAGAAGCGTTTGCCGCAACGACCGATAACGAAGAGTTTATTGCTAAAAACTCTGAAGAGTCGATGAGGGATTTTTATTATAACGAAAAAAATCTTGAAGCCCCGGTGCCAGCCGATATCATCAACGCAGCCGTAGGTTCGGTGACCGGTCCGTTTTATTACAACGATGGATATAAAATGATCAAGATTCTCGACAAAAAGCAAATGCCGGACAGTGTAAAAGCATCTCATATTTTGCTAGCCATTACCGAACAACGTACCGAAGAACAGGCCAAAGCCGGGATTGACAGTATGTTGAACATGGTAAACAGCGGCGCTGATTTTGCTCAATTGGCTGCTGCCCGTTCTGATGATCAAAATAGTGGTAAAAAAGGCGGTGATTTGGGTTATGTTCCACAAGGAGTGATCAGTACAGAATTCAGCGATGCTTGTTTTAATGGCAAAACCGGCGATGTAAAAATTGCCAAATCACAATATGGCTATCATCTGGTGAAGATCACGGATCAAAAAGATTTCAAACCTTCGGTAAAAATAGCAGTGGTCAGCAAAGTGTTGCAAGCCGGTACAGCTACCACCCAGGCTGCTTTTGCAAAAGCAAACGAATTTGTCGCTCAGGCAAAAGACAGTAAATCATTTAATGAAGCAGCCAAAAAAATGGGGAAAGACAAACGTATTGCCGACCGCATCACCAAAACGCAATCGTTGATCATGGGTCTGGGTTCGGCACGTGACCTAAGCCGCTGGATGTATGAAGCCAAAATAGGTGCGGTATCCCCTATTTTTAATATGGATGATAAATGCATCGTGGCAAACCTGGTATCGCGTCAGGAAAAAGGAACGATGCCCGATGTAGCGAGTGTAAGACCGCAGATCGAAAATCTGTTGAAAAACCAGAAAAAAGCAAAAGTGATCGCTGAAAAATACAAAGGAAAAGGATTAGAAGAAATTGCCTCAGCAACGCAAACCCAAATCATGAGTGCCGATACGCTGACTTATGCACAAGGCAATGCTGCTTTGCAATCTGAACCTAAAGTAATTGGTGCAGCATTTGACAAAAACCTTACCGGCAAGGTATCAGGAGGAATTGGCGGCGAACAGGGCGTATATTTCATCTCTGTAAAAAACATTACGGCCGGTACTGAACCTGACGCCACAATGCAAATGATCATGCGTCGTCAGGCACAACAACAAATGACCCAGCAAGCGACACAAATGATCTCATTCATATTGAAACGCAATGCGAAAATAGACGACAGACGATCAAACTTTTTCTAACGAAAAGATACAAAAGAAGTAAAAGTCCGCAGTAACGCGGACTTTTTTGTTGCAAAATTCGGCTTTATTCTTTCACCAACTTTATAAAGGCATGACCATTGCGCAGGATATAGAATCCCTTAGGCAAATGGCCAATTGAAAGCGTATTTTCCTCTTTTTCAAGTGTCTGTTGCATCACAACCTTTCCGTCGAGCTTGCATATCATCAAGGGGTAACGATAATCGATCGCTTTAATGTTCAATTGATCAGTGGCAGGATTAGGAAATATCCTGATCGTTGGTGTTTGCTGCGGTGTTTCGGCAACGGCATTGATCAATTGACCGCAAGGCCATTGAAACATTTGTTTTTGATACTGGTTTTCCCACAACGTATAGGTTTGCTTCATTGTTTTCCATTGCACATCGCCTGATGCAACCAAGGCATTTAGGCTGTCTGCAACTTCAAAAATTTTATTATACAAGGTCGCATTTCCCAAATCGCCCTGTCCAAAAAATACAGACTGATAATAAAACCCGTTGGATGGATATTGCCCACTTTTTATTGCTTGTATCAAAGCCCTGAATTCAGCCATAAATGACGGAACGTCGGTGGTATCTCTGATCTTGAACGAGCAACCGGTGCCAAAGTGAACGAGGGGTGTAGCGGTATCGTGTACGGTGTAGGTTGCAGGACTTTGTGGATGCCAGAATCCGAAATAATTTAAATCAGCCACATGATTGGGGGTACCGCCGCCCATCATATAGGAAGGTTTCCAGAAATAGTTTGGGAAAACTGCTCCATACTGACCATTGACAAGATTGGTCCAGATGTTAACACCATTGCTGTCGTTGTAAATACTGCCACCCATTATTTTACTTGTCGGCAATCCGATAGAATCGAGCAGTTTAGCTACATCAGGATATAAATAAAGGGATTCATGTGCATGAGGGTCTATTTCCACCCCCTTATCTTCATACATCCACCGGAGTATATGTTTGTTGTTGGTATTGGATACGAGGGGGGCCACTTCATTATTAATCGAATTTTTAAGGTATCGCCAATCAGACTGCATATTCCAACTAATACCGGATGAATCGAAATATTGAGCGATGCCTATCAGTTTGGCACGATTGGCAGTATAATAGTTGACATTGTCCCACGACGCTGTTTCTTCATTGTGCGACAAAAAATTGATATAAATATCCGGTTGCGCAAAACCGGATTGCCCATACCCTAAGCAGAGCCAAAGAAAAATGCGGAATTGTCTCATAGAAATTTTTTTACTTGGTTTTGACGATAAAAAAGTCCGGAGGTTTAACGAATCATTAAAAATAGAATGTTAAAACCGCACTTGGTTTATGAGCACAATTAAACGGATGGAAGTGTTTCGATATACTCAAAGATCTTTTACGAACCAAAAGTCGGTTTGCGGTGTGGAACCCAAGGGAAAATCGTTTTTGATTCCAGAATTTACAAACCCCATTTTTTCGTAGAAGCCGCGCGCACGAAAATTATATTCCCATACACTCAGATACATTTTATCGTAATGATTTTTTTGGGCAAAATCAAACGCGAATTGCATTAAACGACCGGCAACATCAGTGCCGTGAAACGATTTCAGCACATAGATACGTACCAGTTCAAGACATTTGTATTGTTTTAATTCCTCGAATGGATATTCATTTTTTTCGTTGATCCGCATATAGCCTTTGCAAATACCATCCTCTTCCAGAAAGAAAAAATTATCACGCTCATCGAGCAATTCAGTTTCACATTGTGTTGTATTGAAATATTTCTCCAATACACTTTTCAGATCTTCTTTTGTACAGGTACCACCAAATGTATCGACAAAGGTTTCGATACCAATGCTTTGTAACAGTTGAACGTCGTGCCGGGAACCTCTTCTTATCATTGCTCAAAAATAAGAAAAGAATAGCATAGGGAATGGAAACCATAAAAAAAGGGAAAACATTACTGCATTCCCTTTTTGAGGTAGTGAGCGGATTTTTTAAACGTTTTCGTTCAAAAACAAACGACCACCTGCACAGCATGTTCACCCTAGAATCCCACCATATCTTCAGGTCGAACCCAGGCATCAAAGTCTTTTTCAGAAACGTAACCCAGTTTCAGCGCCATAGCTTTCAACGTTGTACCCTCTTTATGGGCCTTCTGGGCTATTTCGGCTGATTTGTAATAACCTATCCGGGTATTTAGAGCGGTCACCAGCATCAGTGAATTATCGACATGTTTCCTGATATTTTCTTTGATCGGTTCAATACCTACTGCACATTTATCATTAAACGAAACACAGCCTTCACCAATCAGGCGTGCACTGTGCAGAAAATTATAGATCATCATGGGTTTAAATACATTGAGCTCAAAATGCCCCATACTGCCGCCCACACTGATGGCCACATCATTACCCATAACCTGTGCTGCGATCATCGTTAAGGCTTCACATTGGGTTGGATTGACTTTGCCTGGCATGATAGAACTACCCGGTTCATTATCAGGGATAAAAATCTCGCCAATACCCGAACGGGGCCCGCTCGACAATAAGCGAATATCATTGGCAATTTTCATCAAGGCTACAGCAACGGTTTTCAAGGCACCATGAGCCTCCACAATGGCATCATGAGCGGCCAGCGATTCAAACTTGTTTTCCGCCGTTACAAAAGGAAGTTTGGTAAGTTTGGCAATATGCTTTGCCACATTCACTGCATAATTCTTCGGGGTATTGATACCGGTGCCTACAGCCGTTCCGCCAAGTGCAAGTTCACTTAAATGGGCCAGAGAATTTTTAATGGCTTTGAGTCCATGATCGAGCTGCGATACATAGCCGCTAAACTCCTGACCCACGGTTAAGGGAGTAGCATCCATACAATGGGTACGACCGATTTTTACCACCTTCATAAACTTCTTCGATTTTTTATCCAATGTATTTTTTAACAAGGTAATACCCGGAATAGTGGTTTCGATCAGCATTTTATACGCTGCAATATGCATGGCCGTTGGAAAGGTATCGTTGCTGCTTTGGCTTTTATTGACATCGTCGTTGGGGTGCAGAAATTTTTCCTTGTCTTTTAATTTACCCCCTTGCAATACATGTCCACGATAAGCGATCACTTCATTGACATTCATATTGCTTTGGGTACCACTGCCCGTTTGCCAAACAACCAACGGAAAAGCATCAGCATGTTTCCCTTCCAGAATTTCATCGCATACGCGACCAATGAGTTCGCATTTTTCTTTCGATAATACTTTGGCTTCCATATTTGTAAGGGCAGCTGCTTTTTTGAGATATGCAAATGCCTGGATGATTTCCTTGGGCATACGATTGATATCCTGCGCAATTTTAAAATTGTCGATCGAGCGTTGGGTTTGCGCACCGTAAATGGCATTAGCCGGTACTGACACTTCGCCCATGGTGTCTTTTTCGATTCTGAAACTCATGGAGATAATTTTTTTTGAAAGCGCAAAATTATAGGTATTTTTTATAAACTGATATATGAAATAATTTTCCCATTTAATGACATGATAATGAGAGAATTTAATATTCATATATAAAAATATCTAATTTGTTTTTAAAAAGTTTTGCGGCTAAAGAACTGGGGATTTCTTTTGCAACCCATAAAAAAAGAAGAACTGTTATGAAGAAAATTGTAGGCTACGTGTTCGCGATCGCCATCACTAACGTAATGCAGGCCCAACAAAATGTACATGAGATCATAATACGCGAACATCGTTTGTCGGACAAAACAGCGTTTGAAAAAAATGCCAGCGTACAAATCATTACCGCAGCAGATATACAAAGAATGAATGTGCAAAGTGTGTCAGATGTTCTGCATTTTGTATTGGGTATCCAAGCCGGCAATCGAAGCATGGACAATGCCCAAACGGATATTAAAATCAATGGAGGTACATTTGAGCAAACGATGATCCTTATCAATGGCCATCCCGTATTGGATCCGCAAACAGGTCATCACCTGATGAACCTGCCTATTCATATCAACGATATTCATCACCTGGAGATCATGAGTGGACCGCAAGCCCATAGTTATGGTATCAACGGCCTTGCGGGCAGTATCAATATTGTGACCAATATAGCGGATACAAGGCAAATAGTTGCGTCAGCCTTTGCCGGAAGCAGTTTTGAAACAGACAGCAGTACCGGCAAAACATTTGCAAACAGTGGCCTGCATCTTGGTATTGCACATCGTGGAAAAAAAATGCGCCAATATTTTTCCGTTTCCGCATTAACGAGCAGTGGTTTTATGTACAATACAGCAGTCAACAACAGAAAAGTGTTTTACAGCAACGAAGCCGATCTGCCGGCTGCACACCATATAAATCTGCAGGTGGCCTATGTGCGAAATGCGTTTGGTGCCAATGGTTTTTACGCAGCACCCTACGACATTCAATCTATTGAGCAAGTCAATACACTGTGGGCTACGCTTGATCATACAAAGAAAATACGTAATAAATGGATGCTCAAATCTAACCTGATATTCAGGCATAATCATGATGATTATATTTTTAAAAAATATGATCCCGCGTATTATCACAATGTGCATAAAACAATAAGTGCGAATGCCAATTTGAACCTGATATACCAACATCAATGGGGTGAATGTGCCCTTGGCGCCAATGTCAATTATCAATCAATCAACAGTAGTAATCTAGGAAAAAATGAGCGATATAATCACGGACTATTTATCGAGAATAGTATAAATATTAAAAAGTTTAGCACGACGCTGGGGTTTTATGGAAACTACAATACTGCATGGGGATTTTCGTTGCTCCCATCGATCGATCTCGGGTATGTTTTGCATAGCAAGCTCCGTTTGTTTGCCAGTGCCGGATCGGCAAACCGTATGCCTACATACACCGATCTGTATTACAAAGGGCCATCGAATATTGGAAACGAACACCTGCAACCCGAAAAGTCGTACGGATTCGATGCCGGAATCAAATACCAATCGATGCAGTTGCAACTGACGGCCAGTGCATTTCACAGACGAGTATCAAATCTGATCGACTGGACCAAGGAAAAGACCGCAACCCAGTGGCAACCATCAAATTTTGGACTACAAACCATACAAGGGATACAACTTGTATCAAATATCACTTATCACCGGAAACAGGAAATTTACCTCAGCGACCTGACAGCCAAATACCAGTATATTCATTCAGGCCTGGTCAATACCCTTGCCGCAACGGATTCGAAATATGTGCTCGATTACTTCAAACATCAGGCGATAGGTTCGGCGACAGTTTCGGTATACAACAAATTTTTGGCGACACTCAGCGGACGTTACCAATACCGCTTCAACTACCATGATTATGTTTTGCTGGATACCCGCTTCGGTATTGTCGGAAAAAAATACAAATTGACAGTGGATGTCAATAATTTGCTCGATACAACATACCATGAAAGCAATGCACAACCCTTGGCCGGCAGATGGTTTGCGATCGGTTGTGGTATTCGGTTCAACTATGAATAACGATTTGAAAATTCGCGCATAACCTGCACGAGGTACTGAACATTTTCGATAGGTTGCGCATTATACAACGATGCCCGCAAGGCTCCCGCAGATGAATGTCCACCAAGACCGATGATTTCATTATCGGAACAAAATTGAAGAAAGCTTTTTTCCATCGCCTCGTCTGAAGCGCTGAAACAGATATTCATCAGACTTCTGTCGGCAGGCATAACCGGACAACTGAACAAAGCATTATGATCGATTTCATTATAAAGCAAAGCCGCTTTTTGTTCATTGAGCTGTTGCAAGTTATCCACGCCCCCATGCGCTTTCAACCAGCGCAAATTCAACAATGACATATACACATTCACTACAGGAGGTGTAGCATAATTCGATTTTTGATCAAGCAGATTTTTGTAACTGAAAACGGGTGGCACCCGATCAGTGGCGAGAGCAAGGAAGTCTTTTTTGACAATGACCACACTTACACCCGCCGGACCAATATTTTTTTGTGCACAAGCAAATGCGAGATCAATATGCGAAAAATCTCTTCGAATACCCAGTATTTCACTGCTCATATCCACAATTAAGGGAGTATTCAGGGTGGGTAATTGCCTGTATTGCGTACCATAAATCGTATTATTTGCAGCGATGTGCACATACTTGATATCATCGGGCCCTGATGGTAACTGCGGTATACAACGATAGCCCAGATTTTCGCTACTGCTCAGTACGCGTGTATCACCATACAATCGGCAGTACTCCATCGCTTTGTGGGCCCAATACCCCGTATCGACAAAACCGGCCGTTTCGTGTTTTTGCAAAAAATTCATGGGGATCTGGGCAAACTGTATACGCGCGCCTCCTTGTAGAATGATTACTTCATGTTCATCACTAAGGTGCAAAAGTTCGCGAAATAAAGCGATCAATTCATCAAGGATATCCCTGAACCATGGGTGTCGGTGTGGTAGTTCCGCTATGGATATACCATGCTGATCGAAGTTAAGTATACCTTCTGCCGACTGTTGCAACACCGAAAGCGGCATAATTCCGGGGCCACTGCTGAAATTAAATTTTCTCATCGGATTTAGCTTCTGGAGCAGATGAATGCATCAATTCTTTGATCAGATCATGATGTTCCTCTTCGTCGTGATAACCCGTCATTCCGCCACTTACAGCCATTTTCATCGCATCTCCCGGATTCATATCGAGTGAGCTGACATTTTCGTTATCCACGATGACCAATACACCACTTACCGCATAGGAATGCGGAAGATAAACAGCAACTTTATCCACAAAACCCAGTTTGCTCAAATCTTTTTGGGTGATAAACCCGATTTGAAAAACTTCCGGGTTCGTTCGGATCTTCACCAATACCGGCTTGCTGAATTTCTTTTTATCCCCCATAAAACTTTCAACCACATCTTTGACCGAACCATAAATAAATTTGAGAAATGGGGTTCGCTCCAAAACATTATCAAAGAAATTGATCAATAGTTTCCAAATAAAAAAAGTACTGCCCAACCACCCGATCAACACCAACGAACTCACGACGATGACAAAGCCAACCCCCCGAGGCAAGTGAGGAATTTGGGTTGAACTGTCGATAATATCAAATACAGAATAAGCAGCCCAGATGGTTACGGCCAATGGCGAAACGATAATAATACCTTGTAAAAAATACTTTAGAATGAGGGTGGCGAATTTTCGCATGTTGCAAAGTTAAGGGCAATTCATTCATCACCAAAGCCGAACTTATAGTAGGCTCCCCTGATATACAAGCACCCGCATATGGTTTAGTCGGATAAAAATGCCAAAATATTGCTGACGGGGACACACGATTCTCCCAATTCAAGCATCGCGTTGATTAACGAAACCTTCTTATATTTTTTCAGATCACTCAACAGAATATCCTTTTCAATGATCAGTTTGCATTGCAATAAATGTTGTCGTTTGGTGCCCGGCAGCAAGGGATATAAAGGGGTATGCCACTCTTGTCCGTTCCAAAAAGCCAGATTTGCATACGTTGCATCTGTAAAACGCCTGTTTTGTATGATAATCATATCATTGTCGAAACCTGCTTGTGTACTGTATTGATTGAACAGGTTGCGGTTGGCATATTTCAGTCGGTATTCAATAACATTGTCTTCAATGAAATACAGCTTGTCAATGGGTTTAATTGAATAGGGCTTAGTGCTAAAGTGGTGCGACGCCAGATCGTAGTAAATGCTTAGTTTATGGGTGCTCGTTTTATCCTTCACAGCCGAGCAAAAGTCTTGTCGCAGGGAATGCAGATCTTTTTTTGAGCCAAAATATTGGTAACAGGTATCTTGCATCCTTTTCAGGTGAAGATCGAGATGCTGCAATTCTCCGTTTTCGATTTTTATGGTTTCAATAAACAGGGACATAAATTTTATCTTTCAATTCCTGGTATTCTTTTTCCATTTCGCTATTGATGGTAATGCCGCCACCGCTTCGATAATACAATTGTTCTCCTTCTTTTTCGATAAAACGAATCAAAACACAACTATCGACGTTTGTACCATCGAAAAAAAACGCAACCCCGGTGTAGTATCCCCGCTTGCCATTTTCGCTGGCAGCAATGATTTCCAGAGTTTTCTTTTTGGGCGCTCCACTCACAGAACCCGCGGGTAGAAGTGTAAACAAAATTTCACCTAAACGCTCACGAAAGTCGAAAGGCAGCCGGCCTTTGATTTTTGAGCTTGCCTGTAAGAGATTTTTATGATTGGATTTAATTTTCTCGAAATACCGAAACGATGCAACCTTTACCTGCTCCGCCACCATACTTAAATCGTTTCGGATCAAATCGACGATGGTAAAATGCTCCGCAATTTCCTTTTCATCATAGCGAAGAATTCGTTGGGCATCGGGCAGATCAGCGTCAATGGTTCCTTTCATTGGATAAGAAAGAATTTCGCCATCTTGTATTTTGATAAAACATTCAGGGGAAAAACAGACCCATTGATCTTTAAACAAAATTTTATAAGGAGCTGCTGCAGCATGATAAATATCCGCAAGCGATGATTTGGTTGAAATTTCTGTTTTAGCCGTCAAATTGGTCAGGTATGAATTACCATACAACAAGTGTTTCATTACTACGTCAAAACCGCGTTTATACTCGTTCACGCTGATAGGTTCGATGTTGTCGAATACAATGGGCCCGGCTGCAGTTTTTTCATCGGGCGTACTAAACTGAAACAAGATCCCAGCGGTTTGTAATTCATCCGTGCGGTAACATACAGGATGCGACATTTCGAAGTCGACGATCAGCAAAAAGGGAATACGATCTCGGCTATAGCTGTTGATCGTTTCGATGAGTTGCGGATATAAATTCAAGATGGGATTGCTTAGATTTGCAGTAAAAGTAGGCAATTTTGAAAATACTCCTGATTGATAATTTTGATTCGTTTACATATAATATCGTGGAGTTGTTGCGTTGTGTACAGATCGACGATCTCGTAATTGCAAAAAATAATATAACCGTTGTGGAAGCATCGCAATTCGATAAGATCATACTTTCTCCCGGTCCGGCAACACCATCTGAATCCGGCAATATGCTGAATATCGTTCAATCGCTGGGTCCTACTCATTCGATACTCGGAATTTGTTTGGGTCATCAGGCGATTGCACAAGTCTATGGTGCAACTTTACGCAATCTCGAAAAGCCTTTTCATGGATATCAAACGGAAGTGAATCTGATTGCTCCCCACAAACTTTTCTCATTCACTCCGCTGAAGAAAATAACGGTTGGTCTTTATCATTCTTGGGTAGTGACAGAGGCAGATTTTCCGGATTGTCTTACCATTACTTCCCGATCGCGAGAAGGTCATATCATGAGTATACGCCACAGAAAGTATGACGTGCACGGAGTACAATTTCATCCTGAAAGTTATATGACAACCTGCGGAAAAGATATAATAGCGGCATTTTTAATGTAGAGCGAAATAGGGTCTAGATCGAGATGCGAAGAGTTTGTAAAAATAAAATTCTTAATTTCGTAAGTATAAAAACCTACTACATGAATAACATATTTTACAAGTATGAAAGTTATCGTATTGTTGGCATTTGCATGGAAGTACATAACTATCTTGGTCCGGGCTTTCTTGAGGTAGTGTATAAAGATGCACTATCATATGAATTCGCACAGGCAGGCATTCCGTTTGAGAGAGAAAAGAAATTCGACGTTCATTACAAAGACACCATTTTGCAGCACAGTTTCTTCAGCGATTTTGTTGTTTACAATACTATTATTTTAGAAGTTAAAGGGAAATCCGCCATAGGGAACGATGATATTGCTCAGGCATTAAACTATATAAAGGTTTCTGATAGGCAATTGGCTATAATTGTAAATTTTGGAGAAGCAAAACTAAACTACAGAAGATTAGTATTTTAGCAAAGCGAACTTCCGATGTGATGATAGTGATAGGCGAGAAAACACATGAGATTATTCGTGCATTGGTGGCTGCCGAATTTAGCCGCGAATACACGAATTGAATGCATACTAAGTATTAAGGAAGCAAAAAAAATTGTGTATTTTCTACAAATTGTATTGC
>CAZFKA010000011.1:14637-31073 GCA_964519155.1 uncultured Bifidobacterium sp.
ATTCGCGGCAAACATTTTTTTGTCGCGAAAAGAACAAAGCATTTAAACCATTTCTCCCGCTTTCATTTTTTCTGCATTTTCCGCAAACTGAAGTGAATCGAGCATTTCCTGTATGTCACCATTGATAAAATTATCTAACGCATAAATAGTTTTATTGATTCGATGATCGGTAATGCGACCTTGCGGCCAATTATACGTTCTGATTTTAGCAGAACGGTCACCGCTGCTCACAAGCGTTTTACGGCTTCTGGCAATTGCTTCTTCATGTTTGCGAACTTCTTCTTCGTAGAGTTTTGTACGCATCATTTCAGTAGCTCTGATGCGGTTGCCTAACTGCGAACGGTCTGTTTGACAGGTCACAACTGTACCGGTAGGGATATGGGTCAGAATTACTTTGGTTTCTACTTTGTTTACATTTTGCCCACCTGCGCCGCCACTCCGGGCTGTTTCCATTTTCAGATCCGATTCTTTCAATTCAAAATCTATTTCATCGGCTTCGGGCATTACAGCCACTGTTGCGGCCGACGTATGTACCCGCCCACTGGCCTCTGTTGCCGGAACCCTTTGTACCCGGTGTACACCACTTTCGTATTTCATGGTGCCATAAACATCATCTCCAATTACTTCGAGAATAATTTCTTTATATCCACCGGATGTTCCTTCATTCTCATCGATCACTGCCACCTTCCAGCCTCGCGAATCAAAGTACTTTGTATACATCCGAAGCAGGTCGCCCGCAAAAATACTCGCTTCATCACCCCCGGTACCGGCACGAATTTCCATCACAACATTTTTCTCATCTTGCGGATCTTTCGGTATCAACAACTGATGTATACTTTCTTCAAGTGCTGATTTGCTTTCTTCCAGTCCAATCAAATCATCTTTGGCAAGTTCCCGGAGTTCAGCATCACTTTCGGTTTCAAGCACTTCTTTCGCAAAAGCTAATGAATCAAGACACTGTGTGTATTGACGGTATGCATCCACAATTTTTTCCAGTTTCCGATATTCTTTACTGAGTTGCGAGAATTTCTTTTGATCCGACACCACTTCGGGATTGGTGAGTGAAATGCCGATCTGATCAAAACGGGCTTTAATCGCTTCTAACTTATCAATCATAAGGGTGCAAAGATAAAGGAATATAAGGAATAATAAATTGCCAGACATCTCTTTGAAACCAAACGTCTAAAAAAGGACACAGCAATATTAGCAATCAATTATACAAAAGAATATATGCATTGAGCGAGCTGGCAATAAACATCCAGAGCACATAAGGCAGGAGAAAAAAGGTAAAACCGCTTGCCGTTGTGCGGTAATAAAACAAGAAGAAAATAAGCAAAAGTGTCAAGGAGAAAATGATGAGTAAGGCCGGAAAAACAGCATGGAAATAAAAAAAGACAGGATTCCAGATTACATTGAGTATCCATTGTACACTATACAAAATAAGCAATAACTTCTGTTGTTTCGTCTCCGCCCACAACCTGGCCATATAAAAAGAAAAGCAGATCATAATGCTCGTCCACGCGGCACCAAACACCCAGCCCGGAGGCGTCCAGGGTGCTTTCGACAAGCTATTATACCAATCGGATACAACACCTTTGTTGGTAAACAACCCACCTAAAGCCAAGGCGGCAAAATTAAGCAGGAGAAAAGGAAGAAGTCTTTTGAACATAGGCGTAGTTTTATGTTTTCGAAGTGACGCTTGCTTTCAAAGTTAACCTTTTTTACACGAAACCTGTGTTGAAAGGAAGGACGGATAATCTATCGTTCACCAACTGTTTTGAACCCCCATAACAATAAAGGCTCCTCATAATCGTAAAAAGACATGTACACGATTACCTTTTGCTGCTGGCCCTGATCATCAAGATAAATAATTTCGTATCGGTCGAGAAGTGCCATGCCTAAAAATCCGTTTTCAGACTTGTACTCACAACAATTGCCCAAACGCTTATATTGTACCGGTTTTCCCTGTCTGTCGCGGAGCAGGTTTAGATACGCTCTTTGATTCGCAGGTCCGCCATCCGGCCCCGATCCTACCATGATGGGCTTCTCGGGCGTAAAACCATATTGCTTGTCTTTCGCCTTTGTCCTCAACGTGAGGATACTGGGTCGCATTTTTTTCATCTCCTCCGGATCGTTACATTTTTCGGTTTTTGATTTGGCATGCTGGTCCCCATACTCCAACGCCTTTGTAAAGTCAGCACAAGCCAGATCCCTTTTGTTGAGCATTTCGTATACAAGCCCTCTATTGTAAAAGGCATCGGAATATTGTGGATCTAATGTCAAAGCATGTGTATATTCTGCAATAGCCCCGTTGTAGTCTGTCTGTCGTTTTTTAGCTGTGCCCAAATTGAGCCAGCCCTTTTTATAATCGGGGGCCAATGTTACACATTGCTCAAAATCTTTTTGCGCCTCAGCATAATCGTTCAAGAGACTTTTGGCAATTCCCCGGTTATACCAAGCATAAGCATTTTCGGGTTGCAAACCAATCGTTTGGGTAAACAGTTCGATCGCTCCGGTATAGTCGCCGTTTTGTGCCTTTTCATTTCCTTGTTTGTAGTACAATTCGGCATCTTGTGCCAACACGTTTTGTGTGAAAAGGCATTCACAAATTAGGAAAAAGACTAATTTTTTCATGTCAGACTTTTTTAAAAAAGGGTACGCTATGGAATGATAAAGAAACAAAAAAACGAGGAGAACTGTGCAGTTCACCCCTAAAAACGAAATTGGCAATTGATCACCCTGATTGCCCACTAACGAAAAGTAAAATGCAATTGCCGCTACAAAACGCGAACTATCAAGGAAGGGAGATGACCCTCGGCGTAAACAAATTCAGTGGCCGATATACTATCAATCGAATTAATTGTACTTTTACACTTTAACGATCATTAACCTGATGACAAAATTTTACCTACTTACTTTCTTTTGTTTGGGTTTTTCAATGCTGTTACAAGCCCAGACCAATGCCGAGTCCAACGGCGAAATTCTGGTCGATACAATTGTCAAGCGACAGGCCATTCCGTCGGGTCGGATGCAATTGCATATCAAAATTGCGCGCCAGCAAAACGAAGCGGATGTTACCGACGGGGTATATGACAAGCTCATCGACCGCGATGCCAGTATGGATAAAACCGCACTCATATCAAATGCAATATTTGGTAAAACGAATAAAACAATCGCCTATATCGAAAATAATGAAACGGATGATATGCTCAAACGAAAATATCTTGGCCGTTTGATCGAAAATCTCAGGATATTCAATGCAGACATCAATGATGGATATGTTGACGAAAAGTACTACGCCGATTTATTCGAACACACCTACCAACTCATTAGGGGGCTACACAATAAAAATGCAGTGGATTATGTTCGGTCGCATGTGGGTAAAGCCATGTATGCACTGGCACCCCTGCTCGAAGCAGATAACGAAGCCAGCGTCGCCCTGATGCAGGGTATGGCCGAAGATTATCCGGAAGTATTGATCAAAAGGATCCGGTTTATCACTAACAAGCAGGCAGCCGATGCAGTGGTCGCCAGGGCAGCACCTAAAAATCCGAAGGTAATCCTAAATTATGCCACGTCTACGGCAGTTGAACGTGAAATTATCCGTCGTAATACCGATCCGTATGTGCAATCGGTTGTACGAATCGCCGATAGCGCGATAACACCGTTGAAAGCGATTTTTTTTATTGAAGAAATGAAGAAGGGGAAAATTACCCTTGCAGAAGTCAATAAGATCACCGAAGATGAAAACGCCTATTTCAAAAAAATGATCGAAATGCGTCAGGAATATTTTACAAGCGACCTGCGCAAAATTTATGATCGTGAACTGACCCACGAAGCGTCTCGTTATGTAAGTGTCATGAATGAGCTACACAATTCATCCGCTGAAGTGCGCTTTAAAATCGTAGAAAAAAATACTGCTACAGAATTATACTATATCATTGTTTATGGAAGCGATGACTTATATACCAGTAGTTTTCTTGGATGTTTCAACCGCATGATGACCAGGATGAAACCACAAACGGGTCAGGAATTTTTAACCAGTATCGGCAAAGATAAATTTAGAACCTTTCTCCGACTCTGCGCCAATTACAACACGATCTCCACCTTTTTGGCTACAATGCAAGACAGCAACCGAAATGAATTGATGCGCGATTTTGTAAGCGGTCTCGATCGTACGATAGAACGTGATCTTGAGGGCGCAACCGATGTAGCCAATTCGTTTGGATGCATCGCCGATTCGGTGCTGATGAAAAACATCACCGATCAAATTGAGATCAACAGAAACCAGGCACAAAATGAAAATAACCAGCGTGCTTTTAAGATCTATGATATCCTGTATTCAATGCTAACCTTAAGCAACGATTCGCTGACGGCGCGCTTTGGTATTCCGCCAATAACAGTGATGCCGTTTAACCAGCTAACCGACGACAGCGGTGTGGTGGTGCAACAGGTCTTCTTTTTTGGTGACAAAGACGGCCAAGGTGTGTTCAGAAGTTTTACAGGAGGCTTTGGCGCTCCCGACTGGAAAGTGAAAAGAGAAGCAAAATGGGTAAAAATCAGTTCGGTACGTGGCAAAAGAGTGGATATATATTGCAATATTCCATTTGATGAACCAGAAGATGAAATGGCCCAAAACGCTTTACAATCCTTCCTTGACTCAAGCGGCATTTCACCCACCATTATCATACATCGCGGACACAGTTACCATTTGCCGCTAACACTTGAACATGTCAACGAACACCATAAAGTGGTGATTCTTGGTGCATGTGGCGCTTATCAGAATTTATCAACCGTGTTAAGTCAATCGGAAGATGCACAGATCGTATCAACAAAGCAGATTGGTGCGGGCAAGATCAATGGACCGATTATCCGTGCATTCAACGATCGTTTACTGGCCGGAAAGGATATTGACTGGGTGCAGATGTGGGCCCAATTATCGAAGCAGTTTTCAGGTGGTGAAACCAAGCAATTGTTTGACGACTATGTGCCGCCCTATAAAAATCTCGGAGCAATCTTCTTAAAAGCCTACCGAAAGTCCGGTATGTCGGAATATTAATCTGCCTCCCGGCTCTCAAAAAGGGCCTTGAACTTTTTTCCGCTAAACAATGTTTAAATCCCCAACAAAACAGAGAGAATTAGTAATCGATTACCTGTTCTTCAATCGTGTCGGGTAAATTCCTAAACTCATATTTTTGGGTACGCAATTGTGGTTCAAAACCGGCTTCCCTGATCGCGTCTTGTATGCTTTTATAAGTAAACCGGTAAGGCGCCCCGGCAGCGCTCACAACATTTTCCTCAAGCATAATACTGCCAAAGTCGTTGGCGCCGGCATACAGACATGTCTGTGCAACCTGTTTGCCAACGGTCAGCCAGGATGCTTGTATATTGACAATATTGGGTAACATGATTCGACTTAAGGCGATCATTCGGATATACTCTGCTGCGGTCGTATCG
Source organism: uncultured Bifidobacterium sp. (assembly GCA_964519155.1). GTDB lineage: Bacteria > Bacteroidota > Bacteroidia > Chitinophagales > Chitinophagaceae > OLB11. The sequence continues at coordinate 20,095 of CAZFKA010000011.1, forward strand.
TTTTTTGCCCGGCGAATTTTTGCCAACAGCGTCCCGACATCTTGAAAGGTCCAGGGAATAAAGGCCAGAAAGCCATGATGTCCATCGGGTTTTTCATGCTGTACCTGTCTGATATCTGCAAGATGCTGAAAACGTTCTTCAATGGTTTCAACATGCCCGAACATCATAGTCGCCGAGGTTGGAATATTGAGGCGATGGGCAGCCCGCATCACATCAAGCCATTCCTGCGCCCCGCATTTTCCTTTTGATACCAAGCGTCGCACACGATCGTTCAGAATTTCAGCACCCGCACCCGGTAAACTATCCAGACCGGCATCCTGCAATGCTCTCAATACGGCGGTATGATTACTTTTTTCCAATTTCGTGATATGAGCCACTTCGGGAGGGCCCAGAGCATGTAATTTAATCTGAGGATAAAGCGATTTGATTTCTCTAAAGAGATCGACATAAAATGACAAACCCAGCTCAGGATGATGTCCTCCCTGCAACAGTAACTGATCGCCCCCCCAGCGAATTGTTTCTTCTATTTTTTTTCTGTAGGTTGGCATATCGGTAATATACGTATCCGGATGACCGGGTACCCGATAAAAATTGCAGAATTTGCAATTGGCGATACATACATTGGTGGTATTGACATTGCGATCGATCTGCCAGGTAACCTTACCGTGGGGAACTTGTTTTTTTCTTAACGCATTGGCCACATACATCAATTCGGCCAAAGGGGCATTTTCGAAAAGGAAAATACCTTCCTCTACACTCAACCATTCAAATTGAAATGCCTTATTGTAAAGATCAGCCAGTTGCTGATTGTTTGCAGATGGATTCGACATCAAGTTGCGATTTTTATTTTTTTACTGCCTGAACGATCTCTTCACTCAGGGGTTCAACACCGGGGGCGAAAATTTCGATCAGATTTCCATTTTCATCAAAAAGATATTTCTGAAAATTCCATTTTACATGATTGTCCCGCAATTTATTGTATTTCTTCTGCGTTAGCCAAATATACAGGGGATGTATCTTTTTCCCCTTCACATCTATCTTGGCTGCCATCGGAAAAGTGACATGAAATTTGCTGCTGCAAAAAGCCTTAATACTTGCATTGTCGCCTGGCTCCTGATACATAAAATTGTTCGCGGGAAAGCCTACAATAACCAAACGATCTTTATTGGCTTCATATAGTTTTTCAAGTCCTTCATACTGAGGTGTATAGCCACACTCGGAGGCAGTATTGACTACGAGTATCTTTTTTCCCTTAAATTGGGCAAAGTCTATTGTTCCTCCATCAATGGCATCCACCTTAAAATCGTAAATGGTTTGCATTTGTGCATCAAGTTCGCGTGGGGTAAAAAAAAGGGAGAATAGTGCAAGCATAAAAAGATATTTCATTTCGTCAATAATTTGTGCAAATATACCGCAGCGCCCCCGACATTGTTATAGCGTTTTTTTATCGACTATTCCCGCGTCTTCCATTTTTGTATGAAACAGCCGACACATCCCTGCAAAAACCGTATTTTTGCGCGTTATGAAAAAAAACGCCCTCTATTTTATTGCACTGATTGTACTGTCAGTACTGACCTGGTATTTTGTGTTTCGCGAACCGACTGAATCATTCAATAAGTCGGAAGCGAATTTTTCGGTGGCGGATACCAACGACATTAAAACTATTTTTCTGACCAACCTGCATAACGAAAATATTAAACTCGAACGTACGGCAAAAGGGTGGACACTCAATGATACCTTATCGCCCCGTATGGATGCCATTTCCTCCCTGTTGAATGCCCTCGCGCGGCAAAAGCCTGAACAACCGGTGCCGCTTTCGTATCACGACAATGTAGTGAAAGATCTGAGTGTGAATAACACCAAAGTGGAGATTTATACCGACAAAGGAAAAACGCATTCCTTTTATGTGGGCAAAAATCCCGGCCCCGATAACGTGACTTATATGCTCAACGAAAACGCAAAACGACCCTATATCGTAAAGCTACCCTTACAAAATACTTTCGTCGGTATCTTTTATTTCAATCGAGTGGCAGAATGGCGAAACAAAAGAATATTGAATGGCGACACACCCATTGAAAGTGTGGACGTGGTGTATAAAGATTCTATTCAGTATTCGTATAAATTGCAAAAAACCGGATCGCTTGCAACGATGACCGGAAGCTATCCGATCAATACACCCTTGAATCAAAAACGAGTTAACGACTATCTTAAATTACTTGATAATTTGTTTTGTACCGGTTTCGAAGATACTTATCAATACAAGGATAGTATCATCAATAAAGGAATGCAACTCGCTACAGTTTACCTCAAGAGAAAAGATCGCGAAAGGCAGGAGATCACTTTGTTTTTTACACCTGTAAGCCAGGGAACAAAAAAAATGATTCATATGGGAGAGCATGAATACGATTTCGACTTGTTTTTTGGGTGGATAAACAAAAAAGATTTTGTGTTGCTCAGTCGACACACAGTTGAAAAATTGCTGAGGTCCTATCCTGAGTTTTATCAAATGGATGCTGTAAAATGATGTACTAAACACAAGGCCGTTGTATTATTTGATCTATATCGTTTTTTATACCCTTTCATTGCTACCATTGGCAGTACTGTATCGCTTGTCAGACTTTCTGTATTTTTTACTGTATCATGTGGTGCGCTACCGGATTGCGGTTACCCGGCAGAATCTTCAGTTATCGTTTCCCGACAAAACCGAACAAGAACGAGAGGCAATCGCCCGACGCTATTATCGAAACCTTTGCGACAGTATCTTAGAAACGATAAAACTCATTTCCATATCGAAAGCAGAACTCAATAAGCGTGTCGCCTGCAATTGGGAAGCCTTTGATGAAATGACAAGGCAGAACAGAAACGGACAGGCCTATATGTCGCACCAATTCAATTGGGAGTGGGCTACTGTGCTCTGCAATTGGCGTGCTCCGCGGCGATTCACCGGTTTATACATGCCATTGAATAATAAAGCGTTCGATCGGCTTTATCTCAAACTGAGGGGACGTAGCGGTACGAAGTTGATACCCGTACAGGACATGCAGAAAGAAATGTCGGCCGTGCAGCAAGAGAAAATTCTATGGGGATTTATCGCGGATCAGAATCCAAGCGACCCGAAGCGCGTTTCGTGGAATGATTTCCTCCATCGGAAGACAGCTTTTTTTAAAGGACCTGAATTTGTTGCGCGCCGTTACGATAATCTGGTATATTTCGGAGAGATCATCCGCCTGAAAAGAGGATATTACGAGATCAACATGAAACTGGCGTTTGATCATCCAAGAAACACGACAGACGGTGAAATTACCGAAGCCTATGTGCGTCATCTTGAACAAAGTATCAAACGCCAGCCTGAGAATTGGGTTTGGTCACATCGAAGGTGGAAACACCAGTTCACTCACTGATAGGGTTGTTCCCCCACCTGCTTTGAAAGAAAAAAATAATTCCCATCTTCGCGGACCAAATAAATTTCGTTGTAAAGATCAATTCATATTCCAAAGATTACAAATGTTTATGACATTGTCAAGTGTTTTTTTGTTCAAAAAAAAATTACGCCGTACCTATGTAGTAGTATCAAGGGCCTTAACAATTGTTAAAGTTTTTATCAGATGAAAATCGCACTGTATTTCGGAAGTTTTAATCCCATTCACACCGGGCATCTCATTATTGCCAACCACGTATTGAGCCATTGTGATGTAGACCGCGTGTGGTTTGTGGTTTCTCCACACAATCCATTGAAAGATACGGCGGGCTTGCTCAACGAAAACCACCGCTTTCATCTTGTACAACTTGCGATTGAACAAGAGTCGCGTTTCCAGGTAAGTAATATCGAATTTTCGCTCCCACGCCCTTCCTATACAATCGACACCATGACCTATTTGCAGGAAAAATTTCCGCAACACGCATTTAGTATTGTGATGGGAAGCGACAGCTTGCAAAACATCAAAAAGTGGAAGAATTATGAACAGTTGCTTAGTATTTTCAAACTGATCATTTACCGGCGTCCCGGATTTGATATTGACCGAACAATAAGTGCGAACATACAAATACTCGACGCGCCATTGTTGGATATTTCATCAACCTATATCCGTAAATTGATCCGTGAAAAAAAATCGATCCGCTTTCTTGTACCCGATGAAGTGATGAATGAGATATTGGCCAGTGGCTATTACCGCTAAGTCTTTTTTATCGGAAAAGAAAATTTGAAAGTCCTTTTTGAAATTTTTTTTAAAAACGCGGACAACCATAGGCTTTGGTTGATTCGCCATCTTTTCGGTAATTACCTTGTATGATAAGTGACAATTCCATAGCGCCGACACCATTATTTCCTGCAGCCAATTGCGAAACAGTATGGTCGTAGTTAAACGTAATGCGGTTGCGTTTCCATTTGTATCCCGCTACACCAATAATGGCGTCTTTGTTGCGATAGAAAATACCAAAAATAATTTCATTCGCTTCAAGGGAGGGAGTACCTGCACCGGAGGCATTGATATTCATTAAAGTGCCGCCCACCAATTCACTGGCCTTTTTCTGACGGGTATAATACACAGAAGGAGAGAAAATTACTTTATCGCTTGCTTTATACACGATGTCGAGATTCAGCAAAGGTCGTAACCCAATTTTGTTGGTTTGTCCGTAAAATGTCTCCAGAGGCCTGTTCAAATGCGAAACCGCCACACTGGCTTTGACCAAAAGATTATCATTATTGAAATAAGAAAAATTAACGCCGGCATTCACATCCACAAAACTTGTTTTTTGCGTGCTGAATGATTCCTGATTAGACACTGCTTTATTGAATGAAAATTCATCCCATTGCACGTCGTAGGTTAGCTTGCTGAAATCAACACTGCGTTGACAATAAGCCGCACCAAGCCCGGCAGAAAAACTGCTTCGTTCGCCGGTGATAACATGGGCGGCCAAATTTCCCTGAAACTTGGTTAGGGCGAGATTTCCATCACCGGCCACATCACGCCAAACAGCTACACCGGTACCTAACCAGGCGTTTTCCCAATTGTTGCGCATCAAGCCAAAATCAGAAAAGAAACTGAATGTGTTATACGGAACCGGGATTGTTGAACCCTGGTTTCGGTAATTGATACCTGCCCGCCAGTCGGCATTTTCGAGCAAAGCCGTATTCGCCGGATTGAGTAACATCGGTGCATTATAAAACTGTGAGAAGTGCAGATCCTGAGCGTTCACCGATTGTTGAAGGGAAGCCAGGCTAATCAATATGGTTAAAAATCTTTTCACGTCAGTTGGTTTTAAAAATTATTTAAGTAAGGTGATATTACCGCTTTTGGTGGTTTTGGTTCCATCAAAAAATTCTACAGCCAATGTGTAAGCATACACTTCCATTTCTTGCATTTTGTCTTTGTAACGGCCATCCCATCCTTTTGCTTTATCGGTTGATTCAAATACTTTTTCACCCCAGCGGTTAAAAATTCTGAAGGTCATTTTTTCGATGCCATAGCCTTTCACGTAAACGTAATCGTTGATACCGTCTCCATTGGGTGAAAATCCTGACGGTACATCCACCAGCGGTACCACTATACCCCTAACCGATTTGCAAACAGTATCTCTACAACCATATTCGTTGCTTGCGGTGAGGCATACGGTATAGGTACCGTCTTTCTCGTAAATATGTACTTCATTTTTATTGGTTGAGGTAGTTCCATCGCCAAAATCCCAAAGATATTTGGTTGCACCGGTCGAAAGGTTGGTAAATTCATTGGGCGTATTGGGTTCCGGTGGATTGGGGGTCCAGGTAAAATCAGCATTCGGCGTTGGCAATACGGTCAGCACTTTTGATGAACTGTCGAGTTTATTGCACGTATTCGGATTGCCTGATACGAGAAAAACCGTATAGGTGCCCACGGATACATAATTGTTGATGGGATTTTGAACAGTCGATGTATTACCATCACCAAAAGTCCAGCTCCATGAAGTGGCATTTGTACTTTGGTCGAGAAACGAAACGAGTGCTGGCAAACAAATGCTGTCGGGCATTACGAAAGCCGATTTGACGATACTGGTCGAAAAGTCGATTACCAACTGGTAGGTCGAAGGATTATTGCAGGCATTTGGATCGGTCATGGTCAGGGTTACCGTATAAGTTGCTGCTGCCGGAAAACTGTGTACCGGTGGAAATTGTCCCAGAAAAGAAGTGCCATCGCCAAAATCCCAGTTATATACGGCGTTGGCGGCCGGGATACCATTGTTATACGTACTCGTATTGGTAAACTGTGCGCTGAACGGTCCGCAGGAATCCACTTTTGCATAAGTGAATGCAGCAAACATGGAATCATTTTTTACGGTGATCACCAATTGTGTAGTATCGGCACTTTGCGTACAGCCATTGGGGTTAGAGGCGATCAGGGTTAAGGTGAAAATTCCTGCTGTGGTGTAGGTGTGTGAAGGGTTTACACTATTATCGATTGGCGAACCATCACCAAAATCCCAGGAATATGAAGTTGCACTGGTACTGTTGTTTTGAAATTGTATCGTGAGAGGGACACAACCTGTAAGTGGACCATTCGCCGCAGCCACAGCATCAGGATTTTGCAAGTCAAAGGATATTTTTAATGCAGCGAGATTGCAGTTCGTGCTTAAATTTTGAGGGTAAGCAACACCAGCGGAAGTGGGGAAAAGTTGACTGGCACCACAAGCTGCACAAATCGCCTGATAGATAACCCCATTGGCATCAAATCGGCTCGTACCGCCATCAACATGTTCGCTTACCCCACCAATTTGTCCAAAAAAACTGCCATATTCGAGCGTCACCATATTTTTACTCAATACGATAAAATAGAAATCATTTCCATCAGTCACGGGTTGCAGGGCATTGGCAGTAGTAGCCATCCCGGTGGTTGAACTGCTGATGGGGAAGCCGAGGTTGCCACCCCATCCGGATACATAAATATTCTGGCACTTGTCCACTAAAAATGCATTTGGCGAAATATTGGTAAATGCAAGTGTACCGCTTCCATATACGGTCGATAACATTTGTGTGGTGAGGGTGGTATTAAATTTGGCGATAAACTGGCTGGAATTCGGATTGGAATATACGCCCGGAGATACCGGATAGGCACCTAATGTTTGGCCGGTAATATAAACATGATTGCTGTCGTCAGTCTGCACCCCGTACACCTGATCGTATTGATTGGTACCAATAAAAGTACTGGCGACCATGGCTTTGGTTGCGGTATTGAAACGCATTAAAAAACCATCGGTTACACCACCTTGATATGTTGGTAAGTGAACACCACCTGTAGTGGGAAAATTATTACTCATAGTGCCGCCGGCAACATATAACTCAGAAGGATTTGTTTTATTGAGCGATAAAACATAGGCTGCGTCATTATTGGCCCCTCCGGCAAAAGTGCTCCACAATAATGAGCTGCAATCATTGTTCAGCTCAAAAATTACACCATCTTGTAAACCGGCAAGTGCGGGCTGAAAAGCTGAAGGAGTCACAGGGAAATTTGCAGATTCGGTGCATGAGGCGATATAAACATTATTGGCATTGTCATATATAATTTCACTTCGCGCATCATCAGCATAATTGTGCTTTAATACACCTGCAATAAACTCGATGGCTTCCTCGTTTACGCCGTCATCACCAGTACCGCCGATATATGTAGAACCAACGAGCGCTGTTCCTGTGCTGTTCATTTTTGTAATAAACATATCAGCACCTCCATTGTAGCTGTTGTCGTAACAACCTGCAGTTACAGGAAAATTGTTTGAATACGTTCGTCCGGCAATACATAAATTGTCATTTTTATCAATAATAATACTATGGGGTTGATCGTTATCTGCCCCGCCAAGATAAGTTGCGAAAAGTGCAACTGTACCATTGGCGTTAAACTTGGTAAAGGTGGCATCACATGGAAATTGACTTCCGGAAATTGCTGTTCCTCCACCGTAGGTAGCTTGAAAAACACCCAATGTAACAGGGTATCCCTGTCCACTCGTAATTCCACCAGCATAAAAATTCCCTAGAGTGTCGTTCGTTGCCGTAAACCCCCAATTATCTGCTGTTGAGCCGGTAAATGAGCAAAATATCAATGTAGGATCGATGTAAAGATCCTGCTGATGATCGTACTTACCGGTAATATCAAATGAAACAATGTTGTTTTCAAGTTTATATTTACAAGCAACTTCCTTTTTTTCACCACGGATAAACTGATAAGTATACGGTGATAACTCAACGGACTCACCTAACGATGTTTTAATATAAAGTTTGTTATTCGCAATCCTAATTCCGTCAATACCAAGGTATTCTATTTTTATTTTATCAACGTCTGCTCCAGGATGTAAAATAAGGTCGTATTTAATATTGCTTTCTTCTGAATAAATGTGCATATCGGTTTTAGGGTAGAAATTCAAATAATCTACGGCTAAATTCGGATGAATGCCAGTTTTCCATTTCTCAGGATTGTTTCCCAGAAAGTAGTTATAGTAATTGTTTTGTGGCTTCAATTTTTTTACGTCGAAAAAAGGATTTACATTCAGGAAGTTCATTTCATACGAGTGAAACTTTAATGTTTGAGCCTCTCTTGTAGTGCCGTGATGTAACATATCCAGTTTCGCATGATTTGCTGCATCTGCCATCATTATTCTAAATCCATTTCTTTGTAAATAAATGTCTCCCCTATTTGTCACACCTTTAAACAAAAAATTCCCATCCCATTGGCCTTGATTTTCGATAAATTCCACAGCTGAGCTATGAAGGTGGCCATGAGAAAATCCGTTGGTGCAAAAAAAGCCTGTCCACAGAAAAGTAAAAAATGTTAATATCTTTTTCACGGTAGAATATTTGTTAGTAAATATAGGTTAAATTTAACAGAACCAATGAATGATAGACGGAAAATATAGAAAAATGGTTAATTATTGACCTTGTCATGGCATTAAGGTGTAATTTTGAATGCTTAAATCTTTTGAAACTATGTCAATCTTAAAAACAGGAAACCCCATCGTGAGTATATATACCGAAATGACGCCCAACCCCGAAACCATGAAGTTTGTGGCCAATAAGCTATTGTACCCGGGCAAAAGTATCGATTTCGATCATGAAGAAGCGGCAAGCCCTTCGCCTCTCGCTAAGGAGCTTTTCGGATTCCCTTTTGTAAAAGGTGTTTTCATCGCCAGTAACTTCATTACCCTCACCAAAACCGCCGAAACCGATTGGAACGATGTCATTCCCAGCATACGCGAATTTTTGAAGGAATACCTCGAAGAAGGTAAGGCGGTGATCAATGAAGATGAGATTGTAGTGAAACATGAAAGCAATATGATTGATTCTGACGACGATGATATTGTAAAAAAAATAAAGGAACTGCTCGAAAATTATGTAAAGCCGGCCGTTGAAATGGATGGCGGAGCTATATCGTTTAAGAGCTATCAAAATGGTACCGTATCCCTGGTACTGAAAGGCTCCTGCAGCGGATGTCCTTCTTCGATGGTCACCCTCAAATCGGGTATCGAAGGCATGATGAAACGCATGATACCCGAAGTAAAAGAAGTGGTGGCCGAAGCCAATTAATCGCAGCCCTCATCTCCTATTTTTATTGTTGACCACAGGCAACAGGCGGCTGTAACGCCCTACAATACAGTATTTGCGCTGAGGCGACCCTGGCCGGCTTTGCCCCTTTTCAGCAACATAAATTAAACAACTTCACGAAATAATAAAATGTTTTTTTGTGAGGTGAATTTTTATTTTTGTACAGACTATGCAACATTTATCGCAACAACTGAAACAACTCCAAAAACTGTCTCCCCAACAGATACAGTTGATGAAGCTTTTACAGGTGCCGACTGCATTGCTCGACGAAAGGATCAAAGAAGAGATAGAAGAAAATCCGGCGTTGGAAATCGATACCGAAGAATATGATGAAAAAACACTGGATGAAAAAACAAATGAAGAACTGAAAGATGAATTTGATACCGAAGAAAATGATGATTACATTTCAGACGATGAAGGAGATGAATTTGATAAAATTGATATCAGTGATTATGTGAAAGAAGGAGATGATGAAGATGCCGATTATAATTTTCAGGCCGATACCGCCGGTGCAGATGATGAAGAAAAACCCGGCTATCAACACAAACTCGAAACCACATTTTACGATCACCTGATGGCCCAGGTCAATATGCTGAACCTTGAGGAAAGAGAACAACAAGTGGCCAACTTTATTATCGGCAGTATAGACGACGATGGGTACCTCCGACGAGATATTCCTTCGATCATTGATGATATGGCTTTTCGCCAGAATATTCATACCAACGAAAAGGAGCTGAATAAAATCATCCGCTATATTCATGAATTTGAGCCCGCCGGTGTTGGGGCCAAAGACCTGCAGGAATGCCTCCTGTTGCAATTGCGTAAAAAAGGAAAAGCAAAGCCGGTGGTTCTCGGTATCCGGATCATTGAATCGTATTTTGAAGAATTTACCAAAAAACATTACGACAAAATACAACGGGCGCTATCCCTCAACGATGAAGACCTCCGAGAAGTAATTCAAACCATTATTCGCCTGAACCCTAAACCCGGCGCCCTGTTTTCATCAACCAATAAAATGGAATTGTATGTGATACCCGATTTTTTTGTATTCAATAATAATGGATCGCTTGAGGTATCCCTGAATCAAAAGAACGCACCAGACCTGCGGGTGAGCAGTACCTTCCGCGATATGCTGAAAGATTATGACCGGGGTACCAAAAAAGACAGCCGACAAAAAGAAGCGGTGTTGTTTATCAAACAAAAAATCGATTCCGCCAAATGGTTTATCGATGCAGTAAAACAAAGACAGGAAACCCTGATGCTGACCATGACCCGTATCCTCCATTTGCAGGAAGATTTCTTTCTCACCGGCGATGAAAGTATGCTCAGACCCATGATACTCAAAGATATCTCTGATCGTACCGGGCTTGATATTTCTACCATTTCACGGGTCGTCAACAGTAAATATGTGCAAACCGAG
>CAZFKA010000012.1:0-22351 GCA_964519155.1 uncultured Bifidobacterium sp.
GATAAAAAAGGGTGGATCAGTTAAAAAAGCTGTAGTTTTATCGCACGCAATTATACCGTATTGAAATCAAAATTGTTGCAACTCAAACCCAAGGACAGCGATTATACAGTAAGCGGCGATGGATTGAATCCTTTTATATTTAAATCTATACTGTTTAAAAAGTACTACAATAATTGTAACGAATCAATGGATGCCCGTTTCCCGGTTCGCAGTGTGTCCTTGAGTAATCCTGAGCGACCGGATCTTTTACCCGATACATTTGAATTTCTCCGCACCGAAAAAGGTTATAAGTTAATTTCTGTGAGTTTCGGTGATGGCGGCATGCGCTAGGGCTTTATGCACAGCAGCGGAAACGTTCCATCGGATTTATCCTTCATCATCATCCAAAAAGTCATCCAGTTTGCGGCGTTCTTGTTTGGTCGGACGCCCCACTTTGCTCAGTCGTTTGCCGGTATAAAAACTCGATGCTAATGCTTTCGTCACCTGTTTGTCTGCTTCTGGTGTCAGGTCAATATAATTTTTAATAGCTTCTTCGTACGATACTCTTTTGTCAATGATACCTGTAACCTTGATGATTTTTTTTTCTGTGCCATTTTTAACTTCATACTCCTCGTGCAAGATAACAGGTTTGGCTGGCTTGATCGATTCCCCTTTCCATTTTACTTTGCCGCTGTCGCACGCTTCTGTGGCCAGACTTCTGGTTTTGAATAAACGGATCGACCAAAGGTACTTATCCATTCTTACTTTGTTTGCTGTAGCCATAGTTGCGGTTATTGACGGTGATCGATAAAGCGTATAGGTTTGCGGTTTGCGCCCGGAAATTGCATTGCCAGAATATCAGCGGTGGCATGATAGCGAATGCCCGGGAGTATCCGGAGTCGTGATTGTAAAAATGGTTTGAGTTTCTCATCACATTCATCTGCCGGAATATCGCTCGAAATATGTAAAGTAAGTTCTTCGCCTCCGGTTTCATTTAAATAGACCTCGGCAACATATTCCTTGATATGTGAGAAATTATTGAGTAGATCAAAAATACTCGCAGGATACAATGTAGTTCCCTTTAATTTGATCATTTGGTTTTTACGTCCTCTGATGGCACTGATTCGCTTTGATGTTCGTCCGCATGCACAAACGGATTCTGTATAACTGCAGATATCGCCTGTTTTGAAACGAAGCAGCGGCATAGCTTCTACGCCCAGGGTGGTGATCGTGAGTTCGCCAAAAGCTCCGGCTGGTAATGGCCGCCCAAAGTCGTCGATTACTTCCATCACCAACAAATCAGGTTGATGATGTCCGCCCAGTCCGTGTTTACATTCGGTAAAAGCGGTCTGCATTTCTGTACTGGCGTATGTGGAAAATAAGTGTACCGGCCATTGATCCGTTATCGAACGGGCAAGCGCATTGGGTTCAGACAATTCGTCGCGAATATTTTCACCGATACACAGTATTTTTCGTATGGGCAAGCGGTGCAAATCAAATTTTGCTTGCTGAGCATATTCAATCAGCTTAAGCAGAAAAGAAGGAACAGCAACCATTGCTGTTGTGTTTAAGCGCAGGGCAGTTTCTAATTGCATGGGTGGCAAGCCCGGACCAGTACGTACAATGGCGGCACCGTTTTGTTGCAATCCACTATAATAGGCCATCCCGGCCATAAATTGCCTGTCGAGCGTCAGCATCAGTTGCACAACATCGTAGGCATTTAATTCCATCAAACCGAATGAAAATGATTCATTGGAGCCGAGGCGCTTCTGATCGTTTGGGGTGAGTGCGATAGAAACCGGTTTGCCCATAGTACCTGATGTGGCCGTGTACTCAGCGATGGCAGATTTTGGCACACAAAGAAAAGCATCGTTATGTATCTGCATTTGTTCCTTACTGGTGCAGGGGAGGCCAGCCAGATCAACGACGGTTTCAACAGATCGCCAGTCTATCTGATGCTCGGCAAAAAGTTGCTGGTAAAAGGGCGAATGTTCAGCGAGATATTGCAGGTTCTTTTTCAATGCGGTATTTTGAAAATGAGTCTGCTCGTCAATGGAACAATATTGCAAAGCGTTTTTGTTCATCGCTTAGGATTGCGTTGTTTTTTTTGATTGCGAAAATAGTAGACCGGTTTCCAAGATCGTATACACAACATACAGCCCCATGAGACAATACAGATCGGGCTTATTGATATTTTTTCGTTCAAGAAAAAGATACACCCCTGCAGCGAGGACACACAAAGCAAATTTTAAAAAGGTAGAACCCATCACGCCTCTTACAAATTGATGTGGATTGGTTTTGCCCGATGCCCGGTGTGTCAAACCGAAAGTAAGCAATGATATACTTGCCAGTACCAGGGTTCCCCACATTAAGACAGGGGCTCGAAACATAGCGGTGCGGGGGGCAAAAAAATATTCTATGGCCAATAAGGCCAGTGTCAGTACCATCCAGAGGATCAAAAATTTTTTAGTCATTCTTTTTTGGTTTTGAGGTATCTTTTACAATTTTCCAAAGTAGGCCAAACAAAGCTACTACAGGCAGACTGATCATCGCAATAGGTGCAGATAAATTGAAATAGCGGTCGATACGATAACCGATAAAAAAAGCCACGCCAAGCGTAGCTAATATCTGAGTGGCGAGGCCAATATATTGTAAATGATCACGATTGGGCATTGGCCGTTACCGGGTTTACAGTTGTTTTGGGAGGATCAACTTTAGGAATACCGGCCTGAGCAGCATTGGCCGCAACACCCATGGTACAGTTGCCATTGAATTTCACACCGCTCTCGATCACTATTTTTCCGGTATTAATATCACCATCGATGATCGCGGAGCCTTTCAGCATTAAGATGTCGGCAATTTTCAATTTACCGGTTACATGCCCTGAAATATCAGCATTCTGGCAAATAATATCACCCTCAACCCGTCCGGATGTCGAAATCTGAACTTTTCCTTTTGACGTGATGGTGCCTTTTACGATACCTTCGATTTTGATATCGCCTTCAATTTTGATTTGACCGTCTACTACAGTGCCGTGTGCTATATTTGTCATATTGCTTGATGAAATGGGTGAATGTGTGGTTGTACTTTGCACAGGAGTGGGTGCTTGCTTTACCGGTGCCGGTGTAGGAGCGGGTTCCTGTCTGTCTTTGTTGGAAGAAAAAATCGACATATTGATCTGTTTTAAAGATGTATTAAACCACAAAAGTATATTTTTTATTGAATCTACTGAATAAGTGAAGAATCTTTTTTGTGGGCTGAGCCCCCTTTTTATCCCCTAAATCCGGCCGGTGTGGATAAGCTGATTGGTGAGGCCTTTTAGGGGTGAAAATAAAAAGGACCAATATTTGAAGAACCAAGAAATGCCTATCGTTTTTGACAATCAATTGCCGGGAAACGGCGCCTACCTAAAAGAAAGAGGGGAGTGCATTTTTTGTGCTTGGCGATCGATTTAATGCCGTTCAGTATTCCCTTGGTCACCAACCTGCTTACTTTTTGCAATTATTTATTAATCTTTTCAGGCAAAATCAAAATAATTTGCTTTAATTTGAGTTAATATCTGACGTGAAAATAAAGACTTTAATATTTTATTTTACTTTTTTCTGTTTGACATTTCTTCTGGCTTTTTCCGGTAAAGGACAAAATAAATACAAGGAGAATAATGTCGACAGTGCTGCGATAGAGAAAAGGGTGAAGCGTGAATATGAAATTCGGGACAGTTTACTGATCGCCATGCGGCAGAAGAGAATTGACGACAGTATCGCCAGGGTAAATGAAAAAATCAGAATTCAGAAGTATCGCGACAGTATTGTACAAGCAAGAATTGAAAAAAGAACCAAGGATAGCCTTGACAAAATAGCGGCAAAGCAAAAACTTATTGATGAACGACGAAAAAAGGACAGCCTTGAGACCGTTCGAAAAATTCACCTCAAAGATAGTTTAGATAAGGTAGCCGCGCAGGCCGATAGCCTCCGTAAAGAAGAAAAGCGAAAGCTCGATAGTATCAATCTAGCACGGATCAAAATGCAGGATAGTATCGCTGCCGTGCGAAAAAAGGAAGCCGACAGCCTCAAGTTGGTGCGTTTAAAGGAACAAAAGGAAAGGGAAGCCTGGCAGAAATATGTAAACAGTCAACATTATAAAGATAGTGTGGCCGCACACAGAAAACAGATCAGTGATAGCCTGAATGCCGTCAAACTGGCGATACAGCAAAAGCAAAAAGAACAAAGAGAAAAGTATAACGACAGTGTAAAAATTGCGCGTGAGCATTATAATGACAGTGTGATTTCCGAACGAACACGGATCAACGACAGTACTCGTCTTGCGGTGCAGCGGTCGAACCAAATGCTGAAGGAGGAAAGACAAAGGATTAAAGACAGTTTGACCGCAGCCAGAGAACGCCGTGCGGATAGTCTCGATTTGGTTAAAAAAGAAAAGGAAAAGAAAGCAGGTGATCCTAAAAAGATGACCGACGAAAAAAAGAAACTGGCCTTAGCCATCAAAATGCATGATGCCAAACAAAAGGAGTGGACCAACGAAAAATTGCTGAAGCGAAAGTGGAATATGCCCAGACGTATTTACCAGAATACCGTGACCCGATACAATTACTATTACAATGCCAAACGCAAATATGATGAAGCGATACAACGGGTCACAAAAAACAACAAGGAAGATTATACCAAACGGATCGCCCTGTTGCCCTACAATACTGAAAAAGACGGGGCAAGTATTGCGGCCGATATGGATACCGTGATAAAAAAATGCTCGTTCAGTACACAAATCCATGACCCACGATCGAAATGGTTCGACAATCTTTATTTCCTGATGGGCAAGGCTTCTTTTGCTAAAAATGATTTCGAAGGTGCCATCACGACATTCCAGTTTATTGCTAACGAATACAAAGACGCAAAAAAGACCAAATTGAAAGATGGTGAACCGTTGAGTATTGCTACCAGCGAAAACAGGAAAGGCATACGCAAACTTCGTCATCACCCGATACGCAACGATGCCTTGATCTGGTTGGCTAAATCGTATATAGCAGCCGAACAGTATGGCAATGCACAATCTTTACTCAGCACATTACAAAGAGATAAAAATTTCCCTGATCGTAAAAAAGCAGAATTGTTTTTGACCAAAGCCAACCTCGACATTACACAAAACAATACCGATACGGCAATACAGTCGCTTGAGCTGGCCCTGAAGCAAACACTGAGTACCCAACAAAGAACCCGTGCTGAGTTTTTACTCGGTCAGTTATATGCTGAGCAAAAGGACTTCGCGAAATCGTCTGATCATTTTAAAAAGTCGATCGATGGAAAGAATGATCCTGAAATGGATTTTTATACCAAATTGAATATTGCGATCAACGCTTCGAAAGGTGGTGGCGATAAGGCGTTTGCAAAAGCTGAACTGCAAAAGATCATTGGAGACCCGAAATATGAAAAATACAAAAGCGAAGCGTTAAATACACTTGCGGCCATTGAAGCCGAAGAAGATATTGCCCGGGCTGCGGACCTGCTGAAAAAAAGTATTAAGAACACCGAAAATAAAGATCTCAAACAGAAAGCGATCGCTTTTGCCTCTCTTGGTGGAATTTATTACAAATTGTCAGAGTATGAAATGGCCAAGAATGCCTATGACAGTGCTGCTTTTTATGGAAGTAATCCGCCGATAGATAACCTTGATGAAGTTAATCTGCGTAAGTCGGTACTGGGTGAAATCGTGGCGTATATTCGCACCATAAAGTCGCAGGATAGTATGCTGGTTCTGGCACAAAAAAGCGATAAGGAACAACGTGCCGCCGCCAAAAGGGAATTAGACAAACTCAAAAAGCAACAGGAAGCAAAAGGCCCTGCCAACGAATCGCAGGTAGTGGCTTTGCAACCCTCTGGACCGGTAAAATCAAATTGGTATTTCTATAATAATAATCTCCTGCAAAAAGGCGCTACAGAGTTCAGGCAAAAATGGGGTAATCGTAAACTTGAAGACAATTGGCGTCGTTCGGCGGCAACCAATAATTTTAACCTCAATAATGGCGACGAAGAAGAGGAGGGAGATTCAGATCAGGGTGCTAAGGGAAGCGGTTCATCTGTAAATTCTTTGTTGGCCCAACTCCCTAAAACACCGGCGCAAATTGACGCTGCGCAAATGAAAATTCAAGATGCTTACTACAATCTCGGGTTAGCATACTTTTCGCAACTGTCTGATTATATGAACGCTATCAGAAGTTTCGATACATTGCTGCACCGCTATGCAAATACGAAGTATAGAGAACAATGCTATTATGCACTGTACCTTAATTACGACAAGCTTAATCAGAAAGCCGCTGCGCAGCGGTATAAAAATTTATTGGTTGAAGAATTTGGACAAAGTGAATTTGCTCAAATGGCCAATAACCCCAATTACGGTGAACAATTGAAAAACAAATCGAAAAATATTTACGATCATTATGATCAAACTTATCGTAGTTACAAAGAAGGCAAATACAGTGAAGCCATTAGCCGGGTAGCGTACGCAAAAACAGCTTACAAAGAACATCCCATTCAGGCAAAGTATGCATTGGTAGAGGCTGTGAGTGAAGTTGGTTTGCACGATTACCCGAAAAGTAAGATCATTTTGCAGGATATAATTTCGAAATATCCAAACACCGATGAACAATCGCGGGCGCAGGAAATACTTAATTTGATTATGACACAGGGGGCGGATACAAATGGCGGTGGCGTAACGGCGAATGCTATGCAGGTGATTGAGCCGAATATGAACAAATATGAGGATAGTTTGGAAGCCAGTAAAGCATTTAAAGAACTTCGCGATAATGACGGGAAGGGCGTATATATGCCAGCTCCGGCTGAAGAACATTTTGTGCTGATCTTTATGAAGAATGTAGACGGGCGAACGATGGCCTTAAAAGCAGCCTTGAGTGATTACAACATGCTTAAAAACAATTTACAGGAGTATACAACCGGCCTCAATTTGCTAACCGCGCAACAAGGTATTTTAACGATTCAAAAGTTTTCCAATGCTGTCTTTGCCAAAAAGTATCTTACAGATCTCGCGAAGGAGAACAATATATTCACCCAAATGAAAAAGAACGAATACGATTTAGCCCTCATTTCAACAAGCAATTATGGTGAGCTGCTTCGTACACGCGACATCCTCGGCTATATTCGTTTTTATAAAAAGAACTATAAATAAATCGATTGCACATACGGCAGCCGTTGACCGAATTTTTGGCCTGCCAGTATCACCCCATTACCCTGGATCATTTAGCGAAGAGTCACCGTTGATGACAAAGGCATGGCTATTCGGAGTCTATGTTTCAAAACCACGCTTTCGGTAAAAGAGTCGATGGGCGGTGTTGGGTTTGGGCACATGCCAACGCTTCCCGAAATGTCCTCCAGCAATACGCGCAGCAGTTTCTTGATGAGGTCAAAATCACCATAATTCGTCAGTAAACAATGGGGAGTTGCAAAAGCCGATATTACTGACACGCATATCCACTTTGGTAAACTTTTTGCTTATCGGTGCTGACAGGATTATCAGCCATCCATTTTTTGAGCGATTCAAAACTCGATTGATGCGCCGCCATCCAGGTATTGTATTCGTTCATATTGCCCGCACGGAAGAGCCAGTATACATAAGCCTCAAACAGCTTTTGGTCGATGATTTTCTTTTGCCGTTCTAGAATATCGTTCGGATATTCTTTATTCCCTTTTTTGGAGAACCATTTTTCGTTGGCGCCTGTGTATAAAAGGACAATTTCTGCCAGCGTCAGTTTCGATTTATTTTTATGCTGTGTCCGGTCGATGAGAATGGGTGTAAAGCCAACCATAAAGCCCAGTTCATAGGTTGCAGCCTGGGGTAGAACCACCTTATCATTTACTACCTGCGCTACCATATTTTTCGTTAGGGTTACATGGGCAGAGGTATCTGAAAAAACGATCGCCTCGTTTAGTGTTTCATAAAGCATCTTACTCATCCCTTCATTGCGTTTACCACCAGGTTCGAGATTCATAAAACGCTCTGCGAACATCATACAGTGAAATCGTTCCTCCGTCATCGACCACACTGATGCCGCATTCCGGAAAGCTGATGCATACTCAGGTGCTGTTTTTGCGGCCGTTTCAAAACAACATAACGCTTTGTCGTAATTTCGATGAGTATAATGCAGGTTGCCTTCCTCGGTCCACAGCCTCCCTGAATTCGGAAAACGCTTGCGGCCTTCTTCGTATGTTTTGACAGCCTGAATACTATCTGTTTTCAGGTCGTAACAATTGCCTAGCATGGCATATTGCAGATCGGTGATATTGACATAGTTTCCATTGACCGATTTGCGAAAAAATGGAAGAGCTTCAGTATACTTGCCCTGCAGATAATACACCATTCCCATTTCGTAAGGCGGTGTGGCATCATTGGGGGCTACCCGTTCGGCTTTTTGCAGAAGTTCCACCGCTTTGTCATATTGTTTATTGTCCATCAGGCTGGCTGCTTCTGCACAAAGTTCACGTGAGCTTTGGCCATAAAGGAAGTTACTTATCGAAAGGAAAAGTATGGATAAAAAAATAGGTCGCATAAAAAGTATTTTAGGCCAATATACCCAAAAAAGGCTGTCTGACAAAGTGTAAGAGAAAAGATCCTAGGCAAGCGCGTTTGCTCCGGCAATGGGTTCTCCCGCCCGGCATCCCTGAATGCAGGTCGTTTTCTCCCGGTAAATTTCTTTACAAAAGCTGATAAGCTATTTTTCCGAGCTCATAAACCTTTAATTCCCCCGTATCATCCTGTTTCATACGCCACTTACTGCGATAGGGTGGTGCCCTATGAAAAATAGCTTAGGCTTCGTTCAATGTGTATTGCAACGTAATGTTTGTATTCAGCAATTTTGAAATAGGACAATTTTCCTTGGCATTTTGCGCATGAGTGGCAAATTGTTCAGCATCGATACCGGCAATATTTGCTTTGAGCGATAAATGAGAAGCCACCACAGTTCCGTCTTCAAATACGATTTCGCAAGTTGTTTGCAGTTGATTGTCGTTGAACCCGGCTGCTTGCAATACAAAGGCAAGCTTCATGGAAAAACAACCGGCATGTGCTGCTGCAATCAATTCTTCGGGGTTTGTACCGATTCCCTCTTCAAAACGGCTTTTAGCACCGTACTGCGTCTCACTTAATACACCACTTTGCGAACTTAATGTCCCGTTACCCTCTTTGCCATTGCCATGCCAGATGGCGGTAGATTTTCTTTTGATTTGCATAATGTTAATTATTTTGGTTGAACAGCAAATCTAAGTAATCTAAGGCAACTGCGAAGAGATTCGGACTATTAATACCGATAAGAAAATATGAATCGATGATTGAAAAAAGATATTCCTCTTTCAATCTAAAAATAAAAAGCATCAGGCAGTTTGGCCTCGGTGTTTTTTTGTAACAGGCGGCCAATATTTTTTGATAAAAAGTAAAGCTATACCGGCAAGGAGAAATAAGGGCCATAGATTAAGCAATGCAGTGACAAAAGCGGACAAACCATACCATCCGTTTTGAAATGATCGAGTAGCCCTGACATAGAAAGGTACCCTGATCGTTTCAGCCCTTGCAACCCTATGCGTGTTGCTATACGTTTTTCCATTCAATCGAACATCAAACCAGAGATTGTTTGTTTGGTAATTCATTTTCAAGAATTCTTTTTTTCGACGAATAAATGATTCTCTGCTCTCTTTTGCAAAATCACTTTCCGCAATATTTCGGGCACTTTGTTTTTGTCCGGTCATTCCGGCGTCACTCATCATTAGTTCTTTTTTTTCTGTGAGGTCTTCTGTAACATCGTTTTCATCAAACATAAAGGATTCAATTTGGCCATCCATTTTCAAAATGGCTGAGATAAAGGAATCGCCATGCTGTACGGGAACGCGGATCTTCATCATGCCACTGGGGTGAATTTCACTCACCACCACGTTTGAATCGAGCGAATGCTGTATTTCTTGCTGACGGTATTTTTCATTTTTCAGTTCTAAATGAAAGACATGCCCGTGTAATGAATTAACCAATTGCTGATAAGATTGTACAGCGGTTTCCACTTTGTCTACTTCTAGTATAATATCGGCTGTTTTAATGACGTTTCGTGATTCACTGTTCATCGCAGAATCCATAGGGGCAGCGGCTTCTGCCGGTGCGGGGTTAGGGACGGATTCATTTTTCATAAATTGTGGTGAATGGTTTTCGCTGCAAGATGTATACATGAGTGAAGTAACAACAAGGGCTGAAAGAATTTTTAGATACGGTTTCATTTTGCTTAGATTTTTTCATTAATCCCTCGCTGTGCAATATAGTGACCCGCAGGGCCTGTTAAAGAAAGTAGAAAGTACGGGAACTGATTGTAGGGCGTTCAATATGCTGGAGTTACCGCCCAAGTGTTTTGGCGAATTTTGCAATAAACAACTGCTGCGGAATGTAAGGCTTCACCGGTAGGTATCGATTGGCATTGGGTTGTAAGGTAGGGTTGTAAACGATGTAGAGGTCAGTACCCTCGCGGGGATTGTAGCGGAATCGGAAATTGATCCCCATCGTTTTTGAGTCTGTATCGTATTGAATCAGGGTGTTGAATGAAGTTTTATAATTGAGTGCGTAAAGCATTTTCAGGATAAACAAATGACTGTTGAAAATCGGCCGATCGTCGACACTGAATGAATGGGGAAAGCGGATATAGGTATACAAATAAGAAGCACCGATGGTAAAATGTTTATTGAAAACATTCGACATTTCAGGTTGTAAGGCGATACGATGGCCACCATAAAATTTGTCGCCGGTCATCGTACATTTATACAGCCATTTTTTAGTCAATGGAGATCCGATCGTAAAAGTGGTGCCGGCAATGGAATAGCGGTTTGCCGGAATCAGAATATGTTCTGAAAATTCCCAGTCGAAGGGTAACAGGTCAAACGCGTACAACTTGATCTCCGTTTTAACATCCATACCGTTTTTCAAACCCAGCGAAGGAACCAGCGATTGTGTATGCGTTTCAATGCCGCCTGTATTTCTGGTATCCCACTTAATATACGATTCGGTCGACAAGTCGAAATAATTAAATTTCGGTTTGTTGATCTTGAATGTATAGCTATTGATGGCATAAAACATGCTGTAACCATTGTCGGCATAAAACCCGCTCATAGGCCTGAAATTGCTACCGACTTTTGTATAAGTCAAAAAATTGCTATAGCCAAAAGTGACCGTCCGGAAAACGGCCATATTATACACGATATTTTTGTCGAAGAATTTGCTTCGGTCTGCATCCTTCGTTGCTGCGAAATTAAAAGCCCATGTCCATTTCTCGTTTTGTCGCAACAATAGATCGGCCCCATACGTTTGATTATCCATACTTTTATCATTGGTGGAAATGCGATTTGAAAAGAAGCCACTGCAATAGCTCCCATTCCTGAACAGATCTTTGTGCAGGTGGGCCACAGTGAAATTTTCGCTGCTGATTCCATCACGGTTGAATCCCTGCGTTTGCATATTCAACGCGCCCAATTGCCAACCCTGTGCTTTCCCGGTAATGCGTACACCACCAATAATCGGTATGATCTGTCCGTTTTTGATACCGATGTTTCGCGAGTTGAACAATTGAATTTGTCCCGGCATCTCAAAATTGAGGTAATCATTTGCCTCAAGAAAAAATTGCCTTTTCTCCGGCAGAAAGATATTGTACCGGGTATAATTGAAAATGCGGTTGTCAACTTCTGCCTGCGCGAAATCGGTATTGATACTGGCATCGAGCGTAAAGTTTTTGCTGAGACCGATCTTTGCATCCAAACCCATCGAACTCAATATTTTATCACTGGTTTCATTCGCGGAAAAATGATTTCTTTGTTGCCAATCGTACGAGGCTTCGTAGGACTGCGATGAGGGTATGAACCGGTAGTTTTGTGTAAAATTCGTTTTCAGGTAGGGGGTAAGGTAGATCGGAATTCTCGCCTTCAGGTTGCTGAATTCAAGTTCGCCTTCCGTACTTACCCGTCTTACAATATTGCCGAGATTTTTATCGCAGGGAGGAAAGATATCATACTCATTTTTCCGTGCGATCTGCCTGTGAATTTTAAAACCCATCACCACAGTTTCCTTGTGCTGAAATCGCAGGGAGGAAAAAGGGATTTGAAACTCTGCTGTATAGCCATCTGCCTGTATACGGGTTTTTACATACCAAAATGTATTATAGGCCGGATTCAATCCTGAGCCGTTGTCGCTGATCTCAGCATCATACCGTAATCCCGCCGTATTTGTGTAAAATTGAAGAGCGTGAATTTTATCATTATACGTGTCGAGCATTACACTTACGCCATCCTCACTGCGCGAATACTGATCGCGTTGCAATCCGCTCACCATATAGCGACCACTTGAATCGTAAGCTTTAATACCGACGTACAAATTTTCATTATCATATGCTATTCTCACTTCAGTTTTTTCTGATGGCTTGCCTCCCTGATTGGGACTTGCTTGCATAAAGCTATCGAGCAGGGGGCAAATTTTCCAAAATGCCTCATCGAGATAGCCGTCAAGCTTCAAGGGTGCAGTGATGCGTTGGGCCTGTATACGCAAAGTTCTCGTCGTTTGCGACTGTGCAGGATGTCGGTCCAGTAAGGCGAGCAGAACGATTAGACCGATTATTCGAATTGCGAGCGATGATTTGCGCATACATCAAAAATTTTCCCCTTACAAAGCTATCGATACCGGCTAGGCAGTCAATTGTCGAAAGTTGCTTATTTCGGATGACTCGGAACAAAAAAAATGTCATCCGAAAAGAATGACATTGATTTGTTGTAAAGAACCAAATGCTATCGACTGATCACAAGTCGCTCAGTTTGGGTGTATTGGTCCTTAGTGAGGCGTATTTGATAAATGCCACTGATTAATTGCGATACATCTATTTGTATACTATTGCCTGATGATTCGCTTGACTGTAACAATTGCCCCTGCATATTGTAGACTTGAATTTGCGTAGATTTTTCAATACCGAGTAGGGTAAATTGATCTTTGGCGGGATTGGGAAAAATGTGCACATCCATGAGTTTTGCAAAGTCAACAACCTTGGTGTCGCTGTACACAAAGGTTTGGTCTGAGTCGATCATTTTTAACCTGTACAATACTTTTCCGTTCAACATTTTATCTTCGAAAGCATAATTATTTTCGCTGCGTTGTTTTGCCTCCTGTTGAAATATCGTTGTAAACGATTGTCCGTCGCTGCTTCGTTGCAATTCATAACGGCTCATGTTTTTTTCCTCTGTTGTTTCCCAATGAATACAGGCGTTTTGCGTTTGGCATTTCACAACGTCAAAATGTAAATTTTTTGCAGGCAGGGGTACATTGCTCAGGGCGTGGATCCAAAACTCACTGAATCCATTGACATCAAATTCGAGGTAGCGTTGTCCGTAGGCACTTCCTGTAGTGATTGCCGCGGAAGGAATAAAGGTGAAGTTGCCTCCGGTATGATCGAACACACCATCTTCGTTTGCACCATCGTACTTCGTTACACAAAGTTGACTATGATTGACCAAACCGGGGGTGACGGCTTGCAAGTCGGCAAAATCAGCATTTGTATAGTATAATCTTACCCGTTTATTTCCAGCAGGGTTCTGTGCAGTACTGATGTAATAATGGCGACGCATATAATAGGCGTTACCCACTGCTTGCGCATTGGGTTCCAGATAAACCGTATCGCTACGCGCTCCGAGTGACAGGCAATTGTCTTTTACGGAAGCAATGAGTTGGGTCGGATTAGCGCTGTTGTAACTGTGCTTCCAGGTGTTGTCGTCATACACGGCGTCGCTATATTGTTGGTTCGCCGGGAGGGCTGAATAAGATGCCCCATTTCCCGTAAAGTATTTTGTATTTAAATAGTTACTGATCTGTGCATTTTTTGCTGCCGTTTGTAGGGTGGGGTAAATGATGATTTCTGCAATGTCGCCATTCAGGGGAGTTACCAAAGTACTTCTGTTACCGATATACAAATTGTGATTGGTGAAATTCCCTGCCAGGGTGCCTACACTATACCCCGCATCATCGCTCAGGGGTACATTATTGAGCTTCACTTGTACGGCCGGACTACCCTGTACACTGAGGTCTAAGGATACCCGGTACAATTTGTAGCAAGGAATAAAACCCGTTCCGTTTTTGAAATTGCGGGTTCCACCGGCACTGCCTCTGATTGATGAAGCGACACCGTTACTGCCGAAGGTATAATTGTCTATCACATAGTATGAGCCGGTATTATTGTTTACATCCGGGCTCGATTCCAACAACATACCGTCAGCACCATTCGTTTTACACACGATATACGCATCAATTTTTTGGGTATTGCCATAGTCGATCACCGCATTGGTTTGTAAAAGCTGATTTCCATTGAAGCGTACGACAGGTTTATTATTGATCGCATTCGTCTGCAAAATGGGTTGCTGAGCTGCATTGGCTTGATATACATGGTTGGCATAGGTGCTTTGATCATTCCACTGGGTTACCTGATTGCCTGTGGTTACCACACCTGCATCGGCTTTCAGCCACAACACCGCATCGCATGAGGGTAAGCCGTTGGGTACGGCACTATCGGCCTGAAAAAAGATATTGGCGGCAGTACCTGTTGTGGCCGCATTGAAAGTGGCACCCGTCGACACAGCACTATTCGGCACAACAATGCCCGCACCACTTCCTATGGCGTTCATCTTCCAATAGCCACGCAACCCAATCTCGTTCCCGATCAATTCGTTTTGCATGTTTTGTTGAATTTCAACTTGCGAACGGGCCGTATTCCACAACCTGAGTTCATCTAAATTCGATTTTGGTGTACCGGTATTGACACCACTTATATTGACGTAATTTCCAAATCGTATAGGCTGGTTTGATACATGAAAGCCAATGCCGTTTGTCCCCGACACCAATATGCTGCCGGCATCCTGCCCGTTCAAATAAAAGTTGACATTCAGTCCGTTGATGACTACTGCAAAATGCGTCCAGGTATTATATTCAAGCGAATCAAGTGATTGAAAAATGGAATGATTTCCTGCACAGCCGCTCAAACCTGCGTGCCATTTTCCCAAACGCAGTTTTTGATCATACACGGATAGGTAATATGACCAATTGCTACCACACCATCCTTTGGTCACGATATGTGTTGAGTTTACATTGTCGCATCGAAAGTAGATCCATCCTTCAATTGTCATATTGTTGCTCAGTGAAGCACTGGCAGCATCAGGCACCGATAAAAAGTTTCCGTTCGCTTTCAATTGTACTGAGTTTCCCGAGAATACCTCAGGCCGATACACCCCTTCATATATGCTGATATCATCAATACTGCCATGAAAATATTGGAATTGATTAAATGTTCGACGTCCGATGGCTGCACTGTTTTGGCCATACTTTGGTGTATTGCCCGGGTTGATGATACTACTGTCAACGAGAATGTCATTCACATACAGTCTGGCCACGCCGACATCCCGAACACCCACCACATGGACCCATTGATTGAGCGTAACCGTATTGCCTTGTACCAGATCGAAGGTACCGGAAGGATTATTATAGCCACTGAAGTTCCAGCCATGGTCGGCACCTGCTTCGATGTTGGTGAGAAATTGATCACCGCCGTTGCCACCAACCGACAGTATACACTGTGCACTATTCACCGGAAGGGAAGCGGGTTTCACCCATGCTTCAAAAGTATACGTATCAAACTGCAGACCCGCTGCATTAGTGATATCGAGATAATCGTCGACGCCATCAAGCAATATCGCACTGTTCGCATTACCAAATCGATCGGTCGTAAATGTAGCCCCATTCATCAGCGTTGCCGGGTGATTACCGGTTGCATCCAATGTATTATTGCTGAAATTATATTGGGCAGCAAGGGTTTGCGCGGAGGTTTGCAGGCAGGTGCCAAGAAGTATAAAAAGAGCAAGTATCGATTTTTTCATAAAAAAAATTTTTTACAAAAATCGGGTTTAGTCAGATGTTCGGTATACCGTGAAGAGGGTATTTTCGCGCTGGGAGAGGCTTTTCTATTGACGAATGTAAAAACAAGCATTTCTTACATCGGACACTGTCGCAAACATGTATGTTCGCCACTCAAATTGCAACCTAAGCTCAATGATTTTTATATTCATTTATCTTTTACAAATCGATGAACATATTGGTTTTTATCTACCAGTATTTTAATATAGTAAATTCCCGTAGCCAATTGGCTGATATCAATTTTGGTATCAAATTTTGATTTACTTTTCTTTATTTTTTCAGATTGTAACACGGAACCATTCAGGTCGAGTACTTCAATCGCAACATCTATTTTTATTGTTTCATCGGCAAAAATTCTCAATGTATGTTGGAGTATATCAGGGCTTAAAACAAAAGCAATATTATTCATTTCCGGTTCGGGATCGCAACAAACAATTTCGGTCACTTTAGTTGATTTTAATGCGCCAAGTGGATATCGATAGTCAGTGGAAATGCCCTGCCGTAATACAGTGAGCGTGATGGTATCACCGGGATTTAATTTTGCAACTTCTCCCATAAAGTACTTCATGCTCTCAATCACTTTGCCGTTAAAATGAGTCAATGTGTCGTTGAGCAAAATGCCATTCTTATGTGAAGCAGCATGTTTCACCACCTCAATTACCCGCACATATTGCGAATCAGCCAGATCGATGGTTCGAAGTCCGATAAATGGTCCACTCAATACGATCCTCGTTTTTTTGCAGGGATGTTCGCAATTGCTGAGATCCTGACCTTTGGACGTAAACCAGATCAACAGCAGCAATGAGCCTAAAATAAATTTACAGATCATCATATCAAAAACGCGTGCAAGAATTGACCAAAGAGGTCGGTTTGCGAATAAAAATTATCCTTAATGCTTGTCAAAGATACGCTGTTTCCCTGGTACTGATAGATAGTAGCGATGCGAAAATAGGATCTCAAGGGAATTGCCTATAAAAAAGAGGAGATTGACAATACCCCAAAAAACGAACTGTAAAGGTTTTTACGTTGGGAACCGAAATTGACGATTTCAAACGCTATTGCGAATGAACAACTTATTGTTGTATTTTAGATCACGGGTAAAAGAATTCGTGATTGTAAATGTCTATCTTTATAGGAGAATTATCGGACTCACACTAACTATCCGTCTGATCAAAATGGGGAAAAATCGAACTTATTCTTTTAAAGATATTGAGAAAATTAGGAAATGCAGACCCAGCATTTTTGACAATGAAAAAGAGTAGCAAAATGAGAATGAATTCATTCTGTTTCTCACTATCCTACTCTTTTTGTTTAGTGAACCCGATAGTGGCGATTTCCAACCCTATTGTTATGGAACAACTTACTTTTGTGTTGAAAATCAGAGAGTTAATGCATGGCTTACCTAAGATTTAAACCATGCTCTTGAAACATCTTGTCTGCATCAACGATTATCTTATCAAGTGCATCTTTATCATAAAAATCAATCGTGAGGTTTTTTAGCATTTGTTGTATTTGCTTAACTTCATCATTATTTAGTAGATTTTGAATTTTCTTTGTGCCAGTATTTATCGCTTGCCTAACATTTTCGCGAACAACTACAAAAGCTTTATGATACTCATATATCCTTTCATCTTGAGTAGCATATAGTGATTTGGTTGTCAGATTACGGTGGTATCTTTCCATTGGTCTATAAATATCAGCATTTGCACCATTTTTAGTACTTCTTGCACTTTCGTAAACTCTTCTCAATAAAATTTCATAATTCATAGCTTGCATAAAAATATAGTTATACAACAAATTTAAGTTCAATAGCCAATTATACAAGTTTATAATGTCAATTTAATTTATCAAACATGACCATTGCATCGTTTTTCTTCAACTGGTGTAATAATACATTTGAATACTCTTTTATTCTATCA
Organism: uncultured Bifidobacterium sp.; assembly: GCA_964519155.1. Classification (GTDB taxonomy): domain Bacteria; phylum Bacteroidota; class Bacteroidia; order Chitinophagales; family Chitinophagaceae; genus OLB11. Next base: position 17,883 of record CAZFKA010000012.1, read on the forward strand.
TTTTCTTTTTTGAACATTTCAACAAAGATATTTATCTTTTCTCTTTCTGAGACTTGAAAAAGTATAAATGCGAAAGCATCATTTACAATTTTTTGCATATCAACTTTAATTATAGCTGGGTCTAATTGTTGCACAACAACAGCAATAAATTCAATGATATATGAAATTCTAATAATTGGATGTGGATGCTTGTTTTCCTGTAAATAGAAATCTGTCGATAGATTAAAAGTATGTACAATGAAATTAATAAGACCGCTTACTGCAATGGACAATAATAACTGAAGGCTTTCATAATCATTAAAATCCTTAACATTGTGTTTCCAATATTCTACCACATGAATTGCTACCTTTTGTGCAGCAAATAAATCTGCATCAAATTCTTTAAGATGATTAATGGGATTAAATTCTGTAACAGGCTCGTATAACTCATTAGTAATTTCAACTATGCCGTCTTTTTGCAAAATATGCCCCAATTCATGGTAATAAATAAACAATAAAGTAAATTGTGTTATAAAATAGTCAGGTTTTAAATTTTCTGCTGCGAATATTTTTTTTAGATTTTGGGGAACAAATTCATCAATTTTCACATTAAAGTCATTGAAATCTGTATATAAATGGTAAGGAAATGTATAATTCATTGCAACCACATTGAAGCTATTTTTTTTAAGTGCGAAAGCATTGAATGTAGGGTGGTTATAATATATAAAGAATTGGTTCTTTAGTTGATATTCCTGTTGTTCCTCAGATAAATTTACTTGACAAAATTGAAAAAAATTTTCATACAATAGCGCAAACGGGCTGTCAGAATAATCAAATATCTCCTCTTTGCTTAATATATTGTTTTCAATAATTTGTTGGCATTGTTCTAAATAATTATATTTCATAATATGTTTCCTTTTTGATTGTCAATTCTAAAATCTCTTATTTTTTAAAACAAAACTAATAAAAAACCCTATCTGTAAAGACAGGGTTTTATTTAATTAAATATCGTGGAACAAATTTTTATTTTAAATGTTGTTATGACCGATAGAGTAAATATTAAAATATATTCATTTCCCCACCTTGATTAAACCTGCCAAACTGCACAGCTCTACCACGTTCAGGTATTTCAATAACTACATCCACATCATGCTGAAAGGTGTTTGCACCTCTGAAATTTCCGTCTTTCGTTGTTTGAAAAACATTTATAAAAGACTTTTGTGGGTATTTCATTTTAAGTGTGGTCAAATCATCAGGCAACAGACCTAATTTATTTACACTATCCAAAAAGATAAAATTGTAAGGGCTTAAATCACCGGGCAAGACAGATGCAACAAACAGGTTCGGATGCTTAACGTCCTTTTCATTCAGTTTTGTTTGCAAAGTTAAGTCCAGTCCTTCTTCTTTGGCCACATACAGCACCTTGCCATGATGACGTGCCAAGTATCCTGCAAAGTCTATGCACAGATATGATTTGCCCATTTTTGGTTTGCCTGATACCATTGCAGAGAAATTCTGCGATGGATCTCCTATCAAATCAAGCCACTTGCCTTTTAGACCAATAGTATTGAAGCGAAGGTTAGCAAAGTCCATGCTATTCATGACTGCCGGCAATGACCCATCTATGCCATTCAGGTTACTGCAATTACAACCATCCACTATTCCCTGCAAGCCACTTAATTGTTCTGCCGATGCTTCAATCGTTTTTTGTTTAGGATTATCAAGAAACTCTTTCAGGATTTCATGTATTTCACTTAGGCGGTTACTGTACCTGTCGCTCTTTGTTATTTTCCCTTTACCAACTGCAACCCTTAACTGCTGTAAAAGTTTCGTGGCTTTCTGTTTTATATCCGTCTTGCCTACAAGGTTCAAATATCTTTTAATGAATGGAACAGAAGGATATATTTTTTCTCCATGTACTATGGCAGATAGCTCATTGAGTTTGTTTTCGCTTATCGTAATGCTTATGGTCTTACCCATATCATTGTATGTATTGATGAGTGTTTTCTGAATATAAACAATATGAGGGGCATGGACAGATGCCTTACGAACCTTTCTCTCAATGATTGCTTTTTGCACACTGTTTATCAGACGGACAATTTGCTCCTGTGTTTTTACTTTTCCATGCAGGTTGATGAACTTCCTGATTATTTTTATTTCTTCGTCAAAGTGTTCCACCATATTTGCCTTGATGTCTTCCTGAACAGATTTTTTCTTAACTGTTTTCGGGGCAGCACTCTTTGTGGTTTTAGCGGAATTGCCAGGCTTAGTTTTCCTAACGGGTTTCTTTTGAGCATTAGCCTTATTCGGTAAGTGTTGCTCAACAAGGGAGAAGTAGAGATTAATAACCTCCTTTATCTTGTCACTTTGATGATAAGCATCCCAATTTTTATAGTCATGGGTTGACTTCTTTACAAAGTCATATCCTTTTTTAAGTTTATCAGAAAGCGAATTATAAGGAATTGCTTTCACGTATTGTACATAATTATTTGCGGTAAGCATTGTCTTGGATTTTATATTAAATGAAGTGTGATTATTAGTTTAGGATAGTTCCATTTCAAGCAGGAGGGCTTCGGCTTCGAGTTCAAGAATTGAATGATCGCTTATTTCTTCTTCAAGCAACTCTAATGGCGGGGGTAATTCAATTTTCTTTCGGGTACTGTAGCGCATAGTTTCTTTTTCGATGATTGAAAGCTGATGACGCGGAACTGCGATACTTAAACTATGGTTTACCTGAAGGATTTGTACAAGTGCCTCTATTCGGTTAACGTCCATAGTCGCAACCATTTTATCCGATACCTTCTCAAAAATATTCCTGTCCACGAGATCAAGAATTTCGCTATCAAGATAAATATCGCCACCACGCTGACGGGATGCGTGCAGAATCAGTTTGTATTGGTTACTATTGCGGAATATAGACATTCCGTTATTGCAATTAATGCCGTGTCCGGGAATCATACTTTTAATCAGTGGCAAAGCCTTTGCAATCGGTACAACTACTTTTTCTTCCCTACCACCTTCAGCAGGCAGCCAGTTTTCAGGCATGAGTATTCCTTTTTTAGTTTCACCCTCTAAAGTTGTATAGCTGACCAGTTTGCCCTTAAAATCGCTGAATGCCTGTAAGAGGTTACCCGTAATAATATGGCGCAATTTACGGTCACTTGTACCGCTTTTTGTAGCTGTTTCCCATTCTACAAGCAAAGTATCCCTGTCAGGCTGCCTCAAATCGCTACTTGCGCCGATAATCTCTGTAATATCATCTGAATAAGATGCAGGTATGGCAAGGTATTTATTGCTGTTTGCTATCGCAAGACGGAGCTTTAAGGCAGATGGTGCATAGGGGTTCTTCTTGCGCTTGTCAATGATAAAACCTAAGAAAACTGACAACACTAATTCCTGACCTTCATCATAAGTCTTGATAGGGTAATTCAGTTTCCTGCCAATGGCAAAAAAGCGAAATATCCTTTCCATATATCCCTTTCGGTTCCTGTGGCTTTTTTCAAGATTTACAAGCGTTAGTTGCTCTGCCTGTCTTAACTCAACTTCCCGTGCTGCAATCGCCTGAACACAGGCTTGCTCACCTTCTTTTTCTCTTATCTTGATTATCTTTCTTTCAAGCGGAATTTCTGAAACAAGAACTTCATATCTCTGTTTTGTTGCAAGCTCATCACTTGCTAATTTGTCATCCACGAAACTTGTATAATTTTCAAGTAGCTCCTGCTGTATATCATGTATGCGCCTTGTGCCTAAGCTCTCATTCAGCAGGTTATCCAGTTCCGTTTTTGTAAATGGCTTACGAAGCACATTTGCTTTTACAACTTCGAGTATGCTGTCATCACCAAATGCGCTGTCGCCACCTTTACCCATTTTGACAACCTGTGTGCGTATTGTTTCCGTTTCAAGGTTCATTGCTTCAACCTCCAGATCATAGTCTCCGATCTGTCTCAGATAGTCCACATAGTCTGTATAGCGTTCCGCAATCTCATTGTAAAAATCACCCTGCATCTGTGTGGACAAAACTGCCACACGGCCTGATACTTTATGCGCTGCATCTTCTATTGCATTTTCGCGGTCTCCCTCATCACTTTTTTTCAGGTTAACAGGGTCACCAAGCAATTCATTCACGTCCATGTTTTCAAGCAGATATTCCTTTACAATCTTATCACCGTACTTGTTCAAAAAATCAGGCACGTCTAATATCTTTGTGCTTTGTTTTTGGTTAGAGGTTGTATTTGCATCCAATGATTTCAGTTTCTTTTGAAGCATCATCATGAGCCTTTTCTCGGCAGGGATCGCTGAATTGACATAATCATAAATCGGTTTCAGGATTTGCCCTGTACGATTGATACGCCCACGTTTCTGCACTTCTGTATTAATGTCAAGCTCTGCCTGTAACACGATCATTACACGTTGCCTGACTTCATTTGCAGGAACTTTGGGAGTGACAATCGCATGTGCGGATGCACCTGTGCTGCCGCTTTGATTTATCA
>CAZFKA010000012.1:22361-23889 GCA_964519155.1 uncultured Bifidobacterium sp.
CAGAACGATCATCACCCGTTGCCTGACTTTTTCTTTCGGAACTTTTGCAGTAGATATAGCATGGGCAGATGCACCGGTAGAACCTGATTGGTTAATCATGAGTACATCCACTTCATTATTGTTGAACTGGCGAAACGCATCATTGGTATTGATACGTTTACGGGATGATACGAGTCCCTGATTTGTTTTCGGATTGATTTGCAAGCCATACTTACGCCCTGTTACCTCTGCAACTGTATAACCTGCACTTTGAATACGCTGTATAATCATATCAATAGGGCTGATGGTAATTCCTGTTGATATTTGTTTTATGTTATCTGTTATACGCTGATATTCTATTTGTGCTTCCTTTGGCAGTTCTGCAATCTCAAATTTCTTGTAAACAGGTTCGCCATTCACATCTTTTTCTGTATAGCGCATAATACTTTCAAGACCACGTTTTAGTACCTCTGTAAAATCTGCATTGATCGTATCACCGTCACCGACTGCCGTGCCGTTCTTATTTTCCATTTGCTCAATGAAACTACCCATAGTGGATGCAAATGCAATGATTGGCTTCTTACCTTCCCGCAGGCGCATTATAGCCCGATCTGCAACTGCATCTGCTTTGATTGAAAACAACATTTGGTTGATTACCTGAAAGACTTTTGAAAAGTAGGGTTGGTTATCTACCCCTGCCTGAGAGGTCCCTTCGCGTATCTGCACTTCCTTACCCTCTGCTACTGCTATGGAATCGAGTTCATCTACCTGTGCGTCAATATAGTTTTTCTGAAAAGCTATTATATCACGTAAAACAGTAGTGATATTATCTGCTATGGCTTTATGTTCCTGCTCCCTGTCTTCAAGGGTTATATAATTTACTTCCACCCCCTCGAAACTTCTTTCCCTTCGCATCATCTGCCCCTCGGCAACCAACTGTGCTGATAATACTTCCTGCAATGCAACACCACCTTTATTGATCGCTTCCACAAGTTCATCCTTGCTCATGTTACAATCTGATATGGCTGTTTTCATGGCATAGATAGGCATATTGTCAGGACGCTTTGCAAAGGTTGCTGACAGGAATATAACACCCCTCGCATTTCGGACTATGCTTTGCATATATGCACCTGTATTACTTGAACCACTACTGTTATGTGCCTCATCCATGATGATAATATTATCTTCAGCTATTGCACGAAGAAAATTAGGTTTCTCAGGTTTCTTATCCGGTGAATTGAATTGCGAATAAGTACCAACTACAAAATCATATCCGAGTGGTATTTTCTGTTCATTGAAAATCCTGTTCTGCTCTGTTGGATTAAGTGCCTGATGAATAATATTACCTTCTTCATCTTTAATATCTGTTTTGCTCTCACGTCCGTTGACTATAAAAGGATTCAGATGTGCGCTTCCTGTCGCAACCAAATCACGGTATATATCTGAAAAAAGGTTTGCTTTCTCTGTAATGAATATTGGCTTTAATCCCTGATGCACAGCATAGCGTATCATGGATGCTGCAATACGTCCTTTGCCGATCCCTGTCTGA
>CAZFKA010000012.1:23899-30881 GCA_964519155.1 uncultured Bifidobacterium sp.
GTTCCCTTGCTTCGATATTGTAAATAGCAACTGCAACTGCATCTATCTGTTCAGCAGATAAGGCCCTGCAAAGTTCGGGCTTGTTGTAGTATTTCAGGCGATGCCTTACAAACGCATCCACGTCTCCGCCGATTTCCTGACGTATGCGTTCAAGTGAGGAGTGCGTTTCAAAACCCATACTGTCGGGAACCTGTGTATCAAGCACAATACAAGCGTTGGAGGCAGGTTTGTATGGCATACCAAGTTCATCCTCTTCAAAGAGGTTCAGGATATTTTCCGCTTCGTTTTCTAAATGGTTATAATTAGGTTTCATTATTTGTTGTTTTGGTTGTGAGGCCATAGCATCTGTTACACGGTCGTATAATTCATCAAAAGTGCTGACTACCTTATCCATACCTGCATCATATAAGGGGCTTGCTCCCTGTGGTATTTTCTTCCTGCCACTTATGAGTATCAGCCGTGTTTTAAATGATGTTCCCTGACGTGAGAATAGAGTGCTGCCATTAATCTGCAATACATCCGCTACATGATAAAAATGATAGAGGTAGTTAAAAAAGATACGGTTCTTTCCTGCCTGTATGCGCCCCCTGTCATCCCAATTTGTATGCCCCCCGATAATGATAGCTGCCTTGCCATCGTCACGCATAGTTTGAAGCGCACGTATTGCCATAACATGGTCAAGTGTGTTGAAGGAGTAACCGTCAAATTTCACCTTATGCTGCATTGTACCAAATGGAGGATTTGTCATAACGGAATCAAAGTGTTTATGAACATCAAAAAAATCATCTGCTGCATTCCTGTTCCAAACATTTGCATAACCCTGTGTCCTTAAATTCCTGTTTCGTACGGTATCTATTTCATTGACATAAATTCTTTCAGGCTTGCCTGCAATGGTGAGTAATCCGTTTCCTGCGCTGGGTTCAAAACCATAGCTTCCTTTCTGTTCCAGTAGTTCCAGTTCACAAAAAACACCTGCTAAAAACCCAATGGGTGCAGGTGTGGAATATTGTTGCAGTAAAATGGACTGGCTTGTGCGATGTGACAGGTTTACCTGTTCATGGTAAAGGGTAACTATCGCATCATATTTTTCTTCAAGGGTTAAATCTTTATTGTGTGCAATGCTTCTTGCCTCCAATACAATCGCAAGTTCGGTAAGTTCCTTAATCTCTGTTTTGTCAACTATTTTAAAAGCAGCCCCTTTTTTCTCAATGGCTGTCTTGTTATTTTTGACATGGCTGCGAAGATCAGTCCGCATTCTTTCAACAAAGGATGCTTCATTTTTATTAAGTGATTGAAACGAATTTGATTTTGTTTGCATGAGATTATATTATGAGTAAGTAAGTGCGCTTCTGTTATCCCAGACATTATCAAAATTTCTGTTGCCATCCGCCCACAGATAAGAGATAATATTACCAACGTTCCAAATTTTGAGTATTGCCCACCCGGCAGCACTTGGTGCAGTTCCAATCGGAGCATAACCGCAATATATTTTTACAGGGTTATTTTCATCGCGCAATAATGGGGTTATGAATAATACCTGACTTTGAATTGTTGATACAACGGCTGCAATGCTGGATACGTCTGCACTCAAATTGCTTACACGTGTATTTATTGTACCACTTTGGGTACTCACGTTGCTCACCTGTGTACTTACATTATCTACCTGATTATTTATATCACGTACAAGCGTATCAACATTGTTTACATCTGATCCGACACCACTTACTTGTGTTTTAATTTCTGATACGAGTATTTTTACTTCACTGACATTCGTATTTAATTCTTCTTCCGATGCGGTTAGATAATCATTAAGAATAGCGCAAAGGTTATTGGCATCTGTGTGTGCAGGGTTTCTCACATCCGCAACTGGCAGATAGATATTTCCTGAAATGCCACCACCAATATCAATTTTCAAAAGTGTCTCACGTATAAGTGATATTTCACGGATTATATCCTTGCTGATTGTCCTGCTGTTAGCATCAATATTTATCACAATAGATGCAACACCGTTTACAATATTTATTTCCATTTTTTTCTATTTGCTTTTTTTGTCAATGGATTTACTGCTGTCTTCCTTTTTATTTATAATTCCGGTTTGTATGATTGCCTCACCAACCATTGCTCCTACAAAGCCACCGACCATAACCATAGGTGCGGAATCCTTTGCATGTGTCTTTGCATAGTAGTAAGCAGTCAGGGAACCAATCATGGCTAATGCAGAAACAATAGTTCTTTCTTTCATTTTATTTTTTGTTTGGTGAAATTTAAAATTTTGTTTGCCTATCGGCGGTATAACTCGCGGATCGTAAAACCTGATGCAAGCATGAGTACAAGTCCACCTGTAAAACGGCTCCATCTTTTTGTCCTGCGGTTCGTCCGTAATGTTTTGTTGTATTCGCTGTTCAGTTTTTCATTTATTAACAACAAGGTATCTGTCTGTAAACGCAGGCATGAATAGTCTTCATTCCATGCAGTGATTGTACTATCCTTTGCTACGATCAAATCTTCATAAACCATAACCTGCATATTTACAATACTGTCTTTGTATTGTTCAGTTGCTATGAGTTCTGATACCTGTTGTTGTAAGCTATCACAGGCAGCAAGTTTTTCGAGTGTGTCATTTTGCGTAATAGGAATTACCTGTGTGTGGTTTGCCAAAAATTGTACCTGTTGCCTTAATTTCCTTGCATCCGTTTTTGCTTTGTCTGCCTGTTGCTTAAAATCCTGCACCTGCCCTTGCAAATAGCTTTCATTCTGCCGCAGTTCATCCATACGTAAGGAATGAATTTGATCCTGTGCCTGTATGTTTTTCTGAATGGAATTATTCTGTGATGTAAAATCCTGTTCAGGATTTGAAGTTCCAAAGATCAGCCATGCAACAAGAGAAAGACATGCGATTAAGGTGACAATTAGAAAATTACGTTGCCTGCGTAATTTAGATCGTGTCCCTGCTTGACGGGAAAGGGACGTCCGTTTCATTTTGTTAGTTCTCATTTTCTGTTTTGTTTGTTTGTGTATAAGAATTTGTTTTCTTTTCCAGTGAGTAGCCGAAGCATCCTGCACCTGCAAGGCTGATAAATGCACAGAACATATACTCAGGAACAGGCAGGTGAAAAAATTGTTCTGCGATCCAACTGATAATAAAGCACAGCATACTTACCAATACCATGAGTTCACGCATGGATAAATTGCCGTTCTTGTCCTGCAAAAAATGCTGATACAGTTTTGTCCTTTGCTTAACTGCGGTATTCAGTTTATTTTTAATTCTGTTCATTTTTAGTGTTCATTGTTATTTATGAAATAAAGTGTGGTTCCAATACCAAGAAGTGCTGTAAGGCTTATAAAAAGCAGGGGTGCATGATTCATCTTGTTTACAGGTTTGATGTTCTGTATTTCAGAATTTGCATTAGGCTGTTCAGATTCGGTTGGGGCTGCTGGTCTCATCATTGCCATCATACCGGCATTATTTTTTTTCTGTTCTGTCAGCACAGTTGCCTTATAACCCGGAATACGATAATCAACAAGTGTATAAGTGAACTTATTGCCATATAGCTTTGCATGTTGTTCGGCATTCTGAATAAATTCCCTGAAGTTGTCAATGTTTGCTATGACCTGACAACCTGCGCTCCATTTGCCTACATCCTCGCTTGTTCCGTTTCCTGATGCGTGATGAATATTGATACCAAACATACCTGTTTCTGTAACCCCTGTTTTGCTGTCAATATCTGTATTGTTGTTCTTGCTCCTGTAAACTTTGATTGGTTTACGCTGTACAAGTGCCTTGTACTTTTTCTGATGCAGTCCGAGTTGATAACATTCTTTGTATTGCCCCTGAACGAGTAATGCAGTTCCTGATTTATTTGCAGGATGATTCAGGTAGTAAAGTCCGGGATCTGTTGTGCATGGGTAGATATGCTGCTGCCATATCCCTGCATTTGTTTTGTAACAAACGTGCATCACATCATCAAACTTGCCTGTTACCCGATTGGAACTGCGAATACCGATAATATTTAATTCAAGCGGACGCTCATAAATCTGGAAATCATTCCGTTCAAGCAAAGCAATTATGTCGGGTTTACTGTATGATTGCAGGAACATATTCTTTAAGCCATTGTTTTACGTTAAAAGATGGGCAGGCTTTATGTACATTCGGAAAGTCGCGATGCCCTTTTATTTCTGCATTCGGATAATCGTGAGACAGGCGCATGATAAGGTCGAACATGGCATCCTTTTGTTGTTGGGTGCGGTTGTCACATGGCTTATTATCCTTATCCACCCCACCGATGTAAGAAAGATGAATGCTCGCTGTATTAAATCCTGCAACACCATTGGCGATCTTTGCCTCATCCTGTAGGCGGACGACTTCACCACTGCGTTTGATGATATAATGATAGCCTGGACTTTTCCATCCTAATTTGTTTCTCCAGTAGTCCTGTATGGATTGTATGGTTGCATGTACAGGTGTTGCAGTACAATGCACCACGATATATTTAATATTTCGTTTCATGTTAATGTATTTTATTTTTTTCAGATATTGTTTTACAATGGCTTCACGGAAAGTGTCCTTACCAAGAAATGCCTGCCATTGTTTTCAAAGAGTGTGAAGTCAAGCCTTTCAGCTATTGGAGTTCCGAGTATGGTATTTGCAGGGACAGCAATATTGCGATAGCCGTCAAGCCATACCTGTGCAGTTTCCTTTGTAATTATTTTGGGCGTACCTACGCCACTTAAAGACCATTGCGCACCATTGTATTTTAATCCCATACGGATAAACTCCATGCGTATAGCCTGTTTCTGTTGTGCATCTGAGAAAGTACTGAGTGCGCCATTGACAAGTGTTTGTCTTACCCCATGTAAACGCGACTGTTTAAAAATTTCACTTGTGGCAGAATAATCACTTGTATTCTTCAGCTTTTTCAGCAGGTTCATCGTTTCAGCATATTTATAGCTGATGAGCGCAGACAGAAGTTGGGCTGCCAGTGTCTCATAATTTGCATTTGTTGTTTGCTGCTTTGCCTTGTTGTACGTTCCAACAATAACATAATAAAGGCTTTCGGAAACAGTCGCGGGCTGCTTTAATTTTTTGAGTGCAGCAACGGTTTCATTTCCAAAATCGCCGTCTGCACCATATTTGGGAAGTATGGATTTGCCATGCTGTGCAATCAGTACTTCCTGCAACTGCTTTACCAAAATGCCCTTACTACCTTTTTTAAGCGGAAACTGTGCCTTCGCATTCTCATACATACTTTTCAGGTTTTCAAATGTGCCTCCACCGCCCTGATTTGTATTTGTCTGCTGTGATCCCGTCTGCTTCTGTTTATTAGGCGGTGTATAGTTATTGTTGTTTGGGATGTAAGGTGATGTATATTCGCCCGAAGCGTTGGAAGGATAAGGGTTCTCTGTTTCCACAGGTGGCGGGACAAAGTTGGATGCACCTGAATTTGTTGCCTTATGCTTTTTGTAATACTGGTATCCGAAATATCCTGCAATCCCTGTTGCCGTAAGACCTACACCAATGAGAATATATGTCTTTACATCCTTTGCTTTTTTCTTTGCGGTTTCAATACCGTTCAGGTTCTTTTTCTTAGTTTTTGCTTTCATGTTTTTCTTATTTTGGTTTAGATGTGATGAGCTGCATCATGGGATCGTATTCCCAAAATTCCAGTTCATGTTTTAAGTCATAGAGGAGGTTAGCCTGATACAAGCGGGCATAAGCCTGTGCTGTACCTGAAAAATCCTGTTGGGTGCGCATTTCGAGAAATACTGCCCTGATTGCTTCCTCATCCGTTCCCGGTATGAATGCGTATGTTTTTTCAAAGGCAGCCCTTAATCGTTTTGCCCAGCCTTCATATTGAACGGACATTGAAACTTCTTTGCTTTTGGCGTTATCTGTTTTTGCATTCAGTATCGCCATCATCTCGTTGTACTGGCTGATTGTAAGTTCATCCTGCATATCTGCCATGATACTGTGGTTGTATAGCTTTTGATATGCTTTTACAACGGATGAGAACATTTCCTTGTTAGGTATGCGAAGAATGGTTTTGCGAAGTGATGTTACATCTGTTCCCCAATAGCCATCATTTTCAAATGACATTTTTATCGCTTTGGCATAAGAGGATGCCGTACCTTCCTCCATACTGTTGTTTTCAATGTTTTTCTTTACCGCTTCACGTATCAGCTTCCTGCCAAGAAAAAATGTCCCCGCCAAAACAACTGCACCGCAGGTGGTGTAGATGAATATATCATGCGCAGAACTGTCCTGCACAGCCTGATTGTTAGCCATGTTATTTTGGTTTTTAATGAGTTATTATGAATGAATACGGTATGCTGCTATACGCCCAATGCTCTTTTTGCAAGTGCAGTTTTCACGGGGTCATTGGCGACGATATGTGCCAGTTTTGACAGTTCCTTTTCAGATAGTTTTTTAAGCAGGGTAGTTATGGCTTTTATTTTTTGGTCTGCTTCTTTTTCTTCCTTTGCGCTCACGCTGATTTTATAATCAAAGTTTTGCATGTGTAATTTTTGTTTTAAGTGTTTTTTAATTTTGGTATTTAGGTAGTGATTTTCTCAAATGTTACTTCCGCATCTGTCTCCGTATTTTCAGGGAACTGAAATTGGTTCTCAGGATTTTGCTGTTGCCTTATCATACTTCCTGCAAGGTCTTTTCCAATGACAGGGATATTTTCAAGCAGTTTCGGATTGCGTTGTATCATATCGTTACCTTTTACAATAGCTGCTGTTAATACATCCCAAAACCTGCTTTGTTTGTCTGCTGTCTTGTTGACCTCCAGAATCTTTTCTTCCATACTGCTGATATATTCCTGTGCTTCGGATAGTTCTTCTTCCAGTTCTGCAATTCGTTTTTGATAATCTGAAATATCCCTTTTGATAAGGGCTTGTGTGATTTTGTCCTCTACAAGTTCAGGAGTAGCACCGAGCGATTTGGAATTAGCTTTTGCAGATTTAGAGTTGATACAGATGG
>CAZFKA010000013.1:0-28478 GCA_964519155.1 uncultured Bifidobacterium sp.
GATATGTACTGAAGGCACCTCCATCTATACTATACAATAAATTCGGATCCGGTGCTATAATGATAACACTACCAGTAGAAACCGCACATGTTGGCTGCGTAATACTTACGATTGGTGCTAGAGGTGCTCCCAATACTGTATTGAGCGTTACTAATGCTGCATTCGATGAAGTACAACCATAAGAATTGGTTACATTAAAAGAATAATTGCCGGCGGCAAGATTGTTTATGAAGATACTTGGAGTGTTACCGCTTATATTTCCGGGATTTATAGTCCATTGACCGCCGGGTAAATTTGATAGTTGTACCGAACCGGTAGATATGGCACAAGTAGGTTGAATAATTGTATCTATGATAGGCGTTAATGGTGTTGGTGGTTGAGCACTTATTGTAAAGTAAGTAATGGGAGGGCTACAATTTATTGCATTCTTAACTAAAATGGAATGAGTTCCCGCACCTAGTGGGTACCCTGCCGGAGGGTAACTATTAAAAGAGCCTCCATCTACACTAAAAGTTAAGCCAACTGTATCTGAAGTAATCGTAACAATACCCAATGAATCGGCACATGTTGGATCTACTATATTTACAACTGCAAGAGGCACTGCATTAGGTTCTGTTATTACAACAGTTGTATTAACAATACACGCCAGAGGATTATTTACTTCTCTTGCCGTTATCGTATACGTGCCTGCCGGAGCTGTAAAAATATTACTTAATTGATAATTCGCGTTTCCCGAAATATTGTACTCCACAGGACCACTTGGATTGGTAACACTACATGTGATATTTGTTGAATCACCATGGCAGATTATGGTACCTGCTGTAGCCGTAACGCCCAAATTGCATCCGGGTAGCACCTCTATGGTAGAGAGTGCTGAATTATCTGCAATAACGTCGCCGTTTACCGAAGGCCCGGCGCCACATGTAGTACCGTTGCCAAAATTAATATTTCCTGAAAAAGTTTGTGGAGGTGCAACTGTAACACCCTGTACTTTAAGTGTAATTATACGGGTCGTATTGATAGGAATAGAATCTGTAGTATTACAAACCCGCAATTGTGATCCTGAGTTTGATAATATACTCCATCCTGCCGGTAAACCAATCTGTTGCGCATCTGGTAAAAACGTTACTGAAGCGGGTACCTGGATGATAGGTCTAAGTTTAGCTTTTGGAATAGTTGAATTTGGTCCGGTATTACCTATTGTCACAACAATATCGATAACACCACCCGTTGCCACAATACCTCCATTTGATGGCAAAACATTTATAAATGGATTCGCTTGCCCAATTGCATAGAAATTTGTAGAACAAATAATTGGGAAAAAAATTAGTAATTGCTTTAAGACTTTCATTGAAATATAAATAATAGTTTATTCTATAATATTTTAATATTGATCAATTCGTTATGGCTGACATTATACATGTTGTTTGTAATGTTGTTCACTTAGATTCCACACAAACAAAATTTTACATTCATAATATTATTTTCAAACTACTTAGGTAAAGCAATACAAATTGCTTTTTGCCAAATGGCTAATTAACGATGTAAAGAATAAGAAAGTAAATTAGATAATGTAAATTTCTATAGCCATATCAAATCAGATTCTTGCAAAGATTAAAAGAATGAGAAAGGATATTTTTTATTTGGTATTATGATATCATTATTTAAAAGTTGTGCCGCCTTTTTTGCTGTGTTGTAAATTGTATTCTTGTAGATACCCAGAGTTGTTGATAGACTTGAAACCCATGTTATAGTTGCGTTTGCAGCCAATATTACATTTCTCCAATTTGAAAAAATGTCGATTTTTCAGAACACTTTCAACCCACTTTTTGCAAGAACATTAAATTAATATTTGGGTTGCAATTTCATAATCTATTTTAATGCAACTAATTTATTTTTTGGGAATACGTTTGCGCTTAAAATAAAAAAAATCAAAATGACAACGAAAATTTTTACGCTTACATTTTTATTAGCTTTCACAAGTATGATCGCTATGTCACAAGTGATACCCACCACTTATCGTGGTGCATTTGCACCTGCCCCTACAGCGATGTGGACAGATAACTGGACCAACTGGGATCCACAGAACGCTTCGTATGGAGCCCCTACAGTAACCGTATCGGGCGTAATTACGTCTAACACTACATGGACAAAAAATAATGTTTATTTACTCCAGGGTACGGTTTATGTCGATAGTTTAGTCACACTAACTATTGAGCCAGGTACCGTAATTCGTGGAGATGCAAATGTGGTAATCAGCGCTTTAGTTGTACAAAGAGGCGCAGATATTATTGCTAACGGAACGCCCTGTAATCCGATTGTATTTACCTCAAGCAAAGCGCCCGGTTCAAGACTAAGAGGAGATTGGGGAGGTTTAATTATTGAGGGGAGAGCTCTTAATAATTTAGGCACAAATGTTCCGATAGAAGGTATAGGTGCTGCAGAACCTCGTGCTCGCCACGGGGGTCTTAGTCCAAATGATAATTCCGGTTCATTGTCTTATGTTCGTATTGAGTTTGCCGGATTCGTGATTGCAGCAAACAATGAAATGAATAGTTTAACGCTGGGTTCTGTCGGTAGTGGTACTACTATACATCATATCCAAGCTTCTTTTGGCCAGGATGATGCCTTTGAGTGGTTTGGTGGTTCAGTAAATTGCACGCATTTAGTAGCTTACAGAACGCTTGACGATGATTTTGATACAGACAATGGTTATAGCGGAACCATTCAATTTGCATTAGGTGTTAAAGATCCGGCAGTTGCTGATGCCCCTGCTATTTCTACATCTGAAGGATGGGAATCCGACAATAACGGCACGGCACCATTTACGCTCACCCCGAAAACAACTGCGAGTTTCTACAATGTTACACAAATAGGTGCATTTAGATGTGGTAATAATGCAGGTGGTATAACGCAACCGTCAGCCGATGGTTTTAGAAGAGGGGCCCGACTGAGAAGAAATACAGAATTGAAAATTTATAACAGCATATTAATGAACAATTGGAGAGGTTTGGTAATGGATGCAGATGTTTTGGCGAATGGTCTGGCAGCCTTTAAAAATAACGTAATTGCAATGGATTATAATACTGTCTGGAATGCGCCATATG
Source organism: uncultured Bifidobacterium sp. (assembly GCA_964519155.1). GTDB lineage: Bacteria > Bacteroidota > Bacteroidia > Chitinophagales > Chitinophagaceae > OLB11. The sequence continues at coordinate 3,108 of CAZFKA010000013.1, forward strand.
CCGGAGCAGCAGTAGCCGCAGAGAATGCTGCAACAGCAACATACCTAACTGATCCTGCCAATGGCAATTCGATTATAAGCACACCATGCGACGTATTGGTGAATGCCTGGAATTTCACCAATCCTGACTACCGTCCAAATGGCGCCGGCTCAGGTGGAGCATTGTCCGGTGCCGATTTAACACCAGGTATTCAAATTGAAACAGCCTTATTTACCGCGAATCAAACAGCGGAATTGTTGGTGGATATATTTGAGAACGCTGTTGGTAATTCAAATGGTACCATTACCGTTACTATTCCTGTTCCATCGGGTTTTACAATTGCGGTACCGTCAATAGCAAACCTTTCAGCTATACCAACTTCAGGTACCAACGGTAATTCAGCATTTTTTGCGGTTCCGTATAATAACGGTGATTGGGAATTTAGTTTGGTAAGTGGTTTTGTGATCGCAACGTCAAAACCGGGTGTTTTTATACCACAGAATGGAATGTCTACCTTAGGTTTTACCATTAAAAGAAATAATAACGCACCGGCAGGAACTAACTCTAATTTAGTTGTTACCGTTTCAGGAGGTTCTGATAGTACACCAACAAACAATAGTGCAAACAATAGCTTAAGCACTCTTTAATTTAAAAATTAAATAATTAATATAATTCAATAATGAAACAACAAAAATTAATATTGCTATTTTGCATGGGAACTTTATTTATGGCTTCCAAGTCTTTTGCACAAGCGAATCCATTTATAAATGTTTTACCAACAAATTCTGGTATTGTAGCTGTGGGAAGTACCATCGATATAGAAGTAACAGTAGGTAATACCGGACCTGTATCAGATGTGCCACAGGCGAAGCTTCGCCCAATTATTCAAGTACCGGCTTCAGTCACTTTTTTGCCCAATGCGCAACAAGTTGGTTTACCAGCGGGATGGACCATATTGTCAAACTCCGGTTCTCAATTACGTGTCTGCAATACAACAGACCCTCTACCTGTTAATACAAGCCGTTTAATTACGCTAAAGGTACAAGGTGTTACTATTACCCCTCCACAAACTTTTTCGGGAAACATAAATTTTGGTAATGGTACAAATTGTGCTGCAGGACCTTCAGTTAATGGCGACGTTATTGCAGATAACTCAGCTACTTCTACTTTAGAAGTGGTTGCCGTTCCGCTTCCGTTGATTTTAAACAGTTTCTCTGTAAAGTCAGACAATTGCACAGCACATCTTAACTGGAGTACTTCTGGTGAAACAAATTTTGAAAAATTTGAAATTGAGAGATCTGCGAGCAATAATGCAAAATGGGAAACAATCGGAAGCATAAGCGCTCAAGGCAATTCTTCATCAAATTCAACCTATTACTTTACAGATGATAATAATTATTCAGACAATAAAGTAGTATTGTACCGTTTAAAGATGATAGATATTGATGGTTCGTTTAGTTATTCCTCTGTATTAAATGCAGTTATAAAATGTGATCAACAAAATCTATCCGTATTTCCTAATCCTGTGACCAATGGAAAATTTAATGTAAGCGTCCATAGTACTGAAGTAGTAGAAGCAAAACTCACTTCTATAACCGGTCAATTGGTAAAGAAAATTTCTTTAGCGAATGGAATGAATAGCATTGATGTGTCCGAATTGAGCAATGGGGTATATTTTTTAAACGCCAAATTTGAAAACAGGATCAGCCAAAATGTAAAAGTTACTATCCGAAAATAATACCCATAATATCTTGATACCGGTTTACTTTAGATAAAATTACATACCTCTAACAGTATTAAAATATTGTAACGACATTAAATTCATTTGCGTAACTGCCTACATTGAAAATAGTATTAGCATTTATATGATGCTAATACTATTTTTCTTACTCAACCAACTATTTTCTTCACTTGACACAATTTTTAAAATGCTATCAAAACATTTTCTTTTTATATTTCTATTCATGGGAACTACCGCATTTGCCCAAAAGGGAATGATTACCGGAAAAGTAGTAGATAACCTGACTGGTCAACCATTGGGTGGCGGTTCAATTATTTTAATTGAAAAGTCCATTTCTGCGGTTGCAGATCAAAACGGCGTCTTTACCTTCAATAAGCTCCCGGCAGGAAACTACTCTGTAAAATGCAGTTATGTAGGATATGTCGAAAAAATTGTTACAGATATTATTGTTGGCGAAAATGAAAATAAAGACATCAGTATTTCATTAAGTAAAGCTCCTAAAGAAATGAAAGGCGTCGTGATAGGCGTGACAAGAGTGAAAGGACCCGGTGAAACCGTAGCAACTTTATTGGTAGCACAAAAAAACAGTGCGAATGTCAGCGATGGTGTTTCTGCTGAATCAATTAAAAAAACACCTGATAAAAGTAGTAGTGATGTAATAAAGCGTGTGACCGGTGCTAGTATCCAAAATGATAAATTTGCGATAATACGGGGTTTAAATGACAGATACAATGCGTCATTTATAAATGGGGCTCCTTTACCAAGCACAGAAAGTGACAGGAAAGCATTTGCCTATGATATTTTTCCATCCGGCATTATAGATAATTTAGTTATTTATAAAACGGCTACTCCGGATAAAACGGCGGAATTTGGAGGAGGAATCATTGAAATAACTACAAAATCTACTTCATCGAAGCCAATCACTATTTTTTCAATAAGCCAGGGTTACAACAATTTGATAACCGGCAAAAAGAGCTATGTTTCTGAAATGAAAGGGAGCAATGATTGGTTAGGTTTAGATGATGGTACACGGGCCTTGCCGGACGGCATACCATCTGATAAGCAAGGTTTTATAGATGCCTCAACAGCTGAAAAACTTGGATATGCAAAATTATTTGGGAAATACAAGTGGGGTGTTAAAGAATTAAATACTGATCCGAACCTTAGTTTACAAGTACTTAAAAGCTTTAATATAAGACGAAAGGAGAAGGAATTTATTTCATCGCTCTTTTCAGTTACCTATAACAGAAGCAATTCATTTGTATCAGGAGAGCGAAATTCTTTCAATGGCAACGGGGGGAACATTAACGACACAAATTATGTTGTAATACAAGAGAGAAAATTCATTGATTCTGTGTATAATCAAGAAGTAATTTGTTCGGCATTGGGCAATGTGGGTATTAAAATAAACAACCGAAATAGTTTAAGCTGGAAAAATAACCTGAGTGTAAATACTGATAATACGCTTGTTAAGCGAGGAGGGTATACGGAATATACCGTTGACTCAACAAATAAAATACAGGAAATTTTTCGAAATTTTGTTTCTGATAAAATTTTCAACAGCCAGTTAATAGGCGAACATCAAATTGGCAAGTTTAAAACAAAAATAAACTGGTTGCTTGCATACAGCGACGTGGAAAGAAGTACGCCATTTCAAGCAATTTCAAATAGCAATCGGGTAACTTCTGACATTCCGGGAAGAAATGGTACTATGATATCTGCGAATTCGCAAGAAAATCTCAAAACTGCAAAAATAGACATTTCGCAACCTTATTCACTTTTTAAAGGCAACCAAAATATGTTTAAGATGGGATGTGGATATCTGGCCAGAGAAAGAAATTATACAAATCGAGTATTAGGATTTGCACAGGCGACAAGCGGCAATCCTTATGAAGTTGATTATTCAATATTAAGTTTACCATATGATCAGATTTTTTTAACACAGAACCTGGGGGTGCTTTCCAGTGGTAAAGCAACGATATTAGTGAATGATGCTACCGTTCCAAATTCTGCGTACGACGCATCTTCTTCCGTTACGCACGCGTATTTAATGAATGATCAGCGTTATAAAAAATTCAGGTTGATCTATGGGGTAAGAATGGAAAGTTTTAATCAAAAATTAGTGGCTGCTCAACGTGGTTTAGGTGCAATCAATATCAATTACACAAAAATCGATTATTGTCCTTCAGCTAATTTAGTTTATTCATTAACCGAAAAAACCAATATTCGCGTGTCGTATAGCAAAACCCTGAACAGACCTGAATACAGAGAACTGGCAAATTTTGGTTTCCCCGAATATCTTTCCGGTTTTTTTGTTAGTGGCGACTCAACATTAAAAAGGGCTAGTATAAATAATTACGATATCAGATATGAAATTTTCCCCGGAAGGGCACAATTGCTTTCTGTCTCTGCTTTTCATAAGACAATTACAAATCCGATTGAATTTTCAACTTCATCATTTTATGCAAGTGAGGCACGTTATGTGCAAAGTAAATTTGCAACCATTTCAGGAGCAGAAATTGAATTCAGGGTTTTATTATCAACACTTTTTGCGAGAAAAAATGAACGATCATTGCTTAATAATTTTACATTGTCAGGCAATGGCACTATTACAAGATCGCTGGTCACTGTGGGTAATTCAGCATCAGATTCTATCACTTCCCGTCCTTTACAAGGTCAATCGCCCTATATCATCAATTTTGCATTAAGTTACGCAGGCGATAGTTCCGGTTTATCATCAACCTTGTCCTTCAACAGAATTGGCAGAAGGCTTGCCCTTGCAGGCAGTAACATATTGCCTGAGTTTTTTGATAAAGAAAGGACGGTAGTCGATTTTCAACTAGCTAAATCGTTCTTAGATAATAAAGTAGAAGTTAAATTTACTGCCAGAGATTTATTAGCACAGGATATAGTAACCTATCTCGATTTTGATAAAAGCAGAACGTTAACCGATAAGGATAAAATTTTTACCAGGAATAAAGCACCCAGGGTATTTGTATTTGGTTTAAGTATGAAAATTTAATGATTGCGTTATTGAATCTAGTACCCAAAGAGTAGCTACATTCAATAGTGGCTGACAATTTGCGCAATACTCCCCATTTCTTCTATCAAAAGGTTCTCGGCTGTATTTGCCCGCTCATTTTTTTGCCAATCGAGTCAATTTGTTACACGAACAGTATGCAGCGGTGCGGAAATTAAATGAAGTATCTTTTGATATCAAGAGTTTGAAACCTATCTTTGCAGCGTTGAAAAATATAATTGCAATATTTTTATTGTTGGTGCTGAGTATGCATCTTTTCATCAAACCCATTATTTTCTTTTCATGGAAAATTAATCAAGATTATATTGCAAAAAATCTTTGTGAAAAAAGAACCGAGAAAAACAACTGTTGCAAGGGAAAATGTCAATTGCAAAAGCAACTCAATAAGGCAGACCAGGCGCCTGTACAGCATGAGCAAAAAATTAAATTGAGTACGGTAGATTATTTCGTCCTCACATCCGTTTCCTTACAGCTCAATTTTTATTCGCATAAATCCGCTCAAAAGTACCTCATCGCAAATGAGGATATTTATCCGCATCTTTTCACTTCCTATAACGTTAAACCACCCGATACCTTTATTGTTTAGCTTGAATTTTTATTAATTAAACAATAAACGATCTTATTTTGAAAAGAGCCATATTATTGTGCTTAGGAATATCGATGGTCTTATATTCCTCAGCCTGCGATGTATGTGGATGCGGTGCCTCAAATTATGGCGTAGGTATCCTTCCACAATTTCACAAACATTTTGTCGGCTTGCGATTCCAATCGAGCCGCTACATTTCTCTTCCACACGAGGATGAAAAAAATGCCAGTCCCACAAACGAGCGTTTTCAGTCAGTACAAGTCTGGGGCAGATGGTCGCCACACAAAAGGGTACAAATATTCGCTTTTGTGCCGTATAAAATTAACCGACGCGAAGCCGATCAAACGGATATAGTTAAGGGGATCGGCGATTTTGCTATGCTCGCAACCTATGTGCCCATCAATACCGCGCCCAAAGAGAAGTCCTGGAAACATATGTTACAAGTAGGGCTCGGCATGAAAGTGCCCACTGCAAAATGGGACAAAGTAGTCGATGGCTTGATGTTGCATCCCAATATTCAATTAGGGACCGGCTCATACGATCTGCACGCCAATTTGCAGTATACCGCTCGTTATCGGCAGGTGGGGAGCAATGTTGAGCTCAATTATTGGTATAATGGTACCAATGCCCAGCATTTTCATTTTGGCAACAAAGCGACTTCCTCAGTGAAGTTCTTTATATGGAAAAGTTGGAAAAATATTTCCGTGCTGCCGCAAGTGGGTATCGCCGGCGAATCGGCCGCTCAAGATAAGCAAAACATGACCCTACAAACGCATACAGGTGGTTATTCCGTCTTGGCAACAGGTGGCGTAGATGTTTATTACAAAAAAATAGGAATCCAATGCCAAATGCGTCGTCCTGTTGCTGAACAATTGGGAGAAGGCCACATAAGCGCTAAACCACAATGGTTAGCCAATTTAATTTACTTATTTTAAAAACAAAAAACAAAAAAACAAAAGAAACAATGAACAAGATTATTCTGAATATCACCGCAGTATTTATTATCGCTACTGTATTTGTAGCCTGTACTAAGCATACATCAGAAACCACAGATACAACAAAACCTGTTATTACCGTAGTAGAGCCTATGGCTGACGACACACTTTCGCTGGCCGTAGAACCGGAAATACATATTGAGTTTACAGTCACTGATGAAACCGGTTTGCATGAGTTGAATGTACTCTTGATTAAAAATAACGTCGATACATTGATGAATGAAAGTCCCGCTGTACATGATCTGAAAACATATTCCTTTCATGAACATGCAATTCCTACCGGTATTTCATCATTGACACCCATGAAAGCCATCCTAACGGCTGAAGATCATGGCGAAAATAAAGAGGTTAAAACGATTTCTTTTTTTATCACCCCGTAAAGGCAGAATATGAAAAAGATATTGATCGCGATTCTGGGCGTTCTTTCTATGCAAAGCGTTTCTGCACAAAATTTATTGTGGACAGCTTTGGCCAATCCCGACAGCCTGCAGGTCAACGGGGTAGGTTTTTCAGTGAATAATGCGCAAGTATTGTCCGGTACCAACTGTCATCCGGCCCATATCCGTTTATTTAGTGCTGTTAACGGTTTACAGGAATGGGACTACACCGTACCGGGCAATCTCATGTGCCAAATGGGCGTTAGCTTCAGTAGCGACGGAAAGTACTTTGCATCGGTGGAAGAAATGGGCAATATCATACTTTTCGACTATACCCAGGCTGTTCCTGATTCTATTATGGCCATTGCAATGGGTACATCCTACGCTTTCGCAATAGCTTTTTCGCCCAATGCTAACAAAATGCTTGTCGGGGCCTCTAACGGTAAATTACAAACCTATGCTGCCGCATCAGGGGCACAAGACTTGAATATTGTTGCCCATAGTTCCTGGGTAACCGCCGTAACTTATTCGCCTGACAATTTACTGATCGCAAGCGGAGGAAATGACAATCTCGTTAAGATATGGGATACCAGTGGCCTATTGAAACATACCCTAACAGGTCATACCAACGATATATGTTCGGTGAAGTTTTCTGCTGACAATACCAAATTGTTTTCGGCTTCGCATGACAAACGGATAAATGTTTGGGATGTTGCTACCGGAGCGCTCGTACATACCATCAATACCGGAGCGCTGATTAACGCAATGGATATGACTGACGACGGCAAGGTTCTTGCAATTGTCAGTGCCGACAAATGGATACGTCTGTATAATACGACTTCGTACAACTGTGTCGATAGCTTTGTGCAGGCGCATGGTGTTATTCCCCTTTGTGTTGATTTTTCAGGTGATAACCACTATCTGGTCACCGGCACGAGCAACGGATTGGTTACCAATTACGATGTGTCAAAGTTCACCGATGTGAAAGATGTGCTGGCAAAAGATAGGTTATTGGTGTATCCAAATCCCTTTTACGACGTGCTAAATATCGAAAGCGTGCGTGCGTATTCGACCATGGAATTATATGACTTGAATGGACGTAAGCAGTTGACCGCCGAATGGCAGCAGCATCAAGCGAAAATTCCTGCCTGTATAGGTTCCGGTGTCTATGTTTTGAAACTTTATGACAAAAAAGGACAGGTAGCGACCTGTTTAGTACAACGCCACTAATCGGTTAGTTGGGTAATCGTTTTAAACGCTCACCCGTCGAACAGGGATTATACTTAATCTTAATCATTTACAATTTAAAAAAAGCAACATAACAAATGAAAAATATAAGTCTATTGATTTTTTGTGCATGCGTTTTGCTCTCCTGTGAAAAAAATAAAAAAGCAGTTATACCGGAAGGTGCTGATATTACGATCCATTTTACAAACAAAGTCGCGGGACAAGCCATTGAAAATGGTAAATACGCGTATACAAATGCGGCCGGTAATATATACTCCATTTCCTTGCTGAAATATTATATCTCCCATGTGGTATTGATCACCAGCGATCAAACTGAAGTAAAACTGAATAATTACGATTTGATCGATGCATTTGATCCGGCAAATTTCTCCAATATTGTTGCTAAATCTTTACCGAATGCGACGTACACAAGTATCCGATTTTCCCTCGGCGTTGACTCACTCAGCAATCATAGCGGCGCACAAGATGGGGATTTAGATCCTGTATACAATATGATCTGGAATTGGAATACTGGATACATATTTTTTAAGCATGAGGGTAAATTTATCAATAACCTCGGCGATACCACCGACCTGCAATACCATTTGGGTACCGATCTGGCGTATACCGTTATTTCAGTCCCTATACAATTAACGGTTGATGGAACGGCCAAAACATTGAATATGGCGTTTGATGTCAACAAAATGTACAATGCGCCTGTCATTGATTTCAACAATGGCAATATTCATCACAGTACCTTGGCAGCAGATAAACCTTGGATCAACGATATGGTTTCCAATGCGCAACAGGCGTTTACGTTTTTAAACGTCGAGTGATCTGTGTAAATGAGGTCAATCGTCCGCCGCAGCAAGTGTTTTGTTTTCGAAGCCGTGCGACTTTTTGATCTTCCGTTGATTTGTGAGCCGGAAAGTGACATACACATGGTCTTTAATGTGCATCAAAGGCTAGCCATCCTATTTCATAAAGATCTAAATGTAAAACCTGCTCATCGAGCGGGTTTTATTTTAGGTAGCTACACAGTTACCCCAATACCGTTTACATCCGATACCAAAATACCAAAATATTGAGTCAGGCCGCTTGGCCCTTTTTTGAACGATCAAAGCAGTGCTGCGCTATGCTTGTCGTAGTTTGAATGTGAGGTGAACGATGATTGCTTATCGCAATTCCAGTGCTTTGATGAGATTTTTTTTATCGGTTAGCCCTTCAATATTCATATGGTGCTTACCCTTTTTGTAAAAGATCATAAATGGGATACTGCGAATTTTTAATTCATCTGCTAGCGATTTGTTTTCGTCAACATCAATCGGAACAATTTTGACCTTGCCGCTATACTCTTTTTCAATATCCTGTAAAATAGGGTAGAGTTGCTTGCAAGGGCCGCACCATTTAGCCTTAAAATCGAATAAAACCGGCACCGGACTCTGACACAATTGGTCGTATTCGGCACGGGTCATTCCTATCCACTGCCCGGCTGCAGTATTACTATTCTGATCGAGGGGTAAAGCATTTGCCTTCCATTCCATTATGCCTCCCTTCATATTATACACTTCGCTAAACCCCTGTTTATTCAACACATCTGCTGCCTTTCCGCTTCTGCCACCAGACAAACAATAGAGGTAAACCGGTTTCGTTTTGTTGAGTGCTTTGATCTTTTGTTCGAAGTCATCAGCCTGAAAGTCAATATTGACAGCATTTTGCAAATGTCCTCCCGCAAATTCCTCAGGTGTTCGCACATCAATCAATTGAATATCTTTTTGCGCAGCGAGCTGTTGCTGATAGGTTTTTACATCGAGTGTTGACGAAGTTTGGGCTGAATTTGACTGACAACCCATGCCGCAAATAATACAAAAAAGTAAAGGAAGAATCTTTTTCATGCACAAGCAATATTTGCGCAAAGCTAATTCAAACTTGTATGTCACGAGCTTGTTTTCTTTGCCGGTACATCATAAAGGTATGTAAAGCAACACTCGCCGTAATTAAAAAAATACCGAGATAAAAGCCGGTTCCCAATTGTTTGTTTTCGTGAAATAGGATCATGGCCAGTATTATGCCATACACCGGTTCGAGATTGACCATTAAAACAGTGGTAAATGACGACAGTTTTTTCAAAGCACTTAACGCCAGCGACTGTCCCCATACGGTACAGCACAAGCTCAACACCCATAGCCAAAGCCAGTCGTAACCGGTGGGGGTGAAGGAAACAGCCGGTTGTAAAAAATGATAAAGAGGTAGCAAGAGCGTCAAAAATAAAAAGCCTGAACCGATCTCATAAAACGCCAGCATCCTGGCCGGAAAATCGTTAACGATCTTTTTGTTTAGCACGGTAAACAGGGCGCTGAGCATGGAGGCAAATACCCCGAGCATAATGCCAAATGCATATTGTACTTCAAAATGATATATACTGTACATCCCCGTCAGGGCTACAAATCCAATAAATGTTTCCCGGATATTGAATTTTGTTTTTAGTAAAAGGGGTTCAAAAAGGGAGGTAAAAATTCCTGCGGTGGCCAGACAGGTCAGTGCAATGGAGGCATTGGCATATTTGATCGATCCGTAAAAGGCCACCCAATGGATGGCAATGATAGAGCCGATACCCATAAAGCGGAGCAGCTGGGCTCGGTTGATCCGTACAAATTCTTTCCGGTAGATCAATATGACCACAAAAATCAACGCGGTGAGCAAAGTGCGGTACCAAACCAATGGGTATTCCTGCAGTTGAATCGCTTTACCCAAAACACCGGTAAAACCCCACAGAAAAACGGCAAGATGCATTTTGATCAAGGCATTTTTCATATATTTGCACAAAATAGAAGAAATACAAGATAATAATTGATATTTTTAAATTTTTTTTCTACCTTTGCACTCCTTAAAAAAACAGTAGTCATGCCAAAAATGAAAACCCACTCCCGTGCCAAAAAAACGTTTAAGTTAACCGGTAGTGGAAAAGTGAAAAGATTTAAAGCAAACAAAAGTCACTTGTTGACCAAAAAATCAACATCACGTAAACGTCATTTGCGTGGCTCGACGATGGTTGATAGTGCTAACGCCAAAATGGTCAACCGATTATTGTGTATCGGCGGCTAAACGACCGAATTTCAAAACTGTCTTGTATCATCAAACACTAACATTCAAAATTAATCAGATATGCCACGTTCAAAAAATGCCGTTGCCAGCAGAGCTCGAAAAAAGAAAATTTTAAACCAGGCGAAAGGCTACTACGGCAAACGTAAAAACGTATTCACCGTTGCGAAAAATGTTGTTGAAAAAGGGATGACTTACAAATTCGTAGGTCGTAAGCTGAAAAAACGTGATTACCGTACCCTGTGGATCGCTCGTATCAATGCGGCCGTTCGTGCGGAAGGTATGAATTATTCGACTTTCATCAATAAATTATCAAAAGCAAACGTTACCTTGAACAGAAAAGTACTGGCTGATCTCGCGATGAATGAACCTGCTACGTTCAAAAGTATTTTGGCTCACGTAAAATAGTCATACACAAATATTATTTCGAAACGCACCATTACGGTGCGTTTTTTTATGGGTAAATGCAACGGGAATTGCTTTGCATCAAATGATCAAAGAGAATCGTTAGGCGTCATAATCGCCACCAGAAAAATGGTGTATAGGGGTAAAATTTAGTATTGCTCAGACTCATTGGGGAAATCGCCGCTTTTGACGTCGTCGATATACGATTTGGTAGCCCCTAGTATCTGCTCATACAAATTGAGATAACGTCGTAAAAAGCGAGGACTGAATTCCTTGTTGATACCAAGCATATCATGCATAACCAGCACTTGTCCGTCTACATGTCGACCGGCACCAATACCGATGATCGGAATCTTGAGCTCTGCCTGCACTTTTTGTCCAAGTAGGGCCGGAATTTTTTCCAAAACAATGGCAAAACAACCCGCCTCTTGCAAAATATGGGCATTGCGTACCAATTCTTCGGCCTCGGCTTCCTCTTTTGCCCTGACATTATAAGTGCCAAATTTATAAATACTTTGCGGGGTCAGGCCTAAATGCCCCATCACAGGTACGCCGGCTGAAATAATACGTTTCACCGATTCAACAATTTCTATTCCGCCTTCCATTTTGATGGAATGCGCTCCTGCTTCCTTCATAATGCGAATTGCGCTGTTCAGGGCTTCCTTTGAATTGCCCTGATAGGAACCGAAAGGCAGATCAACCACTACCAAGCTTCTTTTGACTGCCCTGATCACCGACGCAGCATGATAGATCATTTGATCGAGTGTAATGGGTAATGTTGTTTCGTGGCCCGCCATTACATTACTGGCGCTATCACCCACCAACAATATATCTATACCCGCATCATCTAAAATGGTGGCCATCGAATAATCATAAGCGGTAAGCATTGATATTTTTTCCCCCCTTTCCTTCATTGCCTGCAACGCATGGGTGGTGATTTTTTTAAATTCTTTATTGGTATGCTGGGTGCTCATAGTTTGCCGCGCTTAAGTGTAAGCAAAGGTAGCTTAAACAATACCTTAATCCGACAATTCTGTTCGACTTTTTTCTATACCAACATCGCCCTGCATCAGGTCAAACGAGCAATACGTTTGCATCCCTGGGCCAAGATTCATTTACTTGTGCTTGTTAGGCCATTAGGCCGCGATAAATTACCTCACACAACAAAAAAAAGCACAGCCGTGAAGACAGTGCTTTTTCTTAGGGAAAGCAGAAGCTATTATTCGATCAGCAATTTGGTAATGGTTTTTGCTGAACCTCCTACCGCCTCACAGAAATAAACGCCTCGTTGCAGTTCATCACTGTTCACCTGCATCACATGGTTTCCTTTCGATGTCAATCCGTCGAACAAAACTTTGACCCGTTTGCCGGTGAGGTCGTAAATCGTGAATGTTACTTTTTGTTCGTTTGGTGTATAAAATGAAATATGAAAAAGGTCTTTGGCCGGATTAGGATAAATAGTGGTTTGAAACACATCACCCATAACGTCGACACGGATAACCTGACTGTAAGTAAATTGATTGTCACGATCGATTTGTTTTAAGCGGAAGTAATATGTACCCTCAGTCGCATTGTTCATACCGAATTGATAGGGGGTAGGTATATTTGATTGTCCTTTAGCATCAACAAAACCAATTTTTGCGAAATCGTCGCTAAACGACCGTCGCATTTCTACCTCAAATCCTTTGCTGGAGAATTCAGACCTTGTTTCCCATTGCAACCTGATTTGTTTGCCTTCAACAAGTCCCGAAAATTTAAGAAGAGGGAGTGGCAACGGAATACCGGCCGTGCGAAAATCGGCTACAACGCAACGAAATCGTTCGAATCCATATATTTCGTACGCAGGATCGAGGAGACCGATCGCGCGTCCGGTTGCATCACCCGAATAGGTGAGATTGGGGTTTGACCAACGGGCAAGACGGGTACAACCAAATCCATTATCCGAACACTCATTATTATACGCCATGATCGTTCTCCAGCGTCCTGCAATGGGCAAGCCGGTCGGTATCACCGTTTGATTGACATATCCATGATGATGATCGCAGGGTGTGGTGCCTCCGTCTACATAATAATCATGTCGCAATCCCATGTTGTGACCGCATTCATGGGCATAACTCAAATTGGTCATACTGCAACTGTAATCGGTAACCGTATAAGCAGCCAAATCAGAATAATTGGAAGCACTTGTGTTCAAATATCCAATGCCACAAATACCTGCATAGGTACCACTGCCCACCCACAGACCGGCAAGATCGGCGTAATGAAGATCGCGGAGGGCCACCACCGCAGGATCGTTTCTGAAGGTTGAAAGATCGGTAGAAGAATTGGCAGTTGGCGTAAAGGCATAAAGATCGCAGTGCACAAGGTCGAAGGTCAGCAATGTGCCGCCGCTGTTCGTATATGCGGTATTCATTTCGGTGATGGCCGTGGAGGCATCAGTGGTCAAAGCAGCCACATTTCCGCCGGCATCCGCTACGGCATCGGCATTTCCCAATACCATCAGATCGATGGTACTGGCTCCGCCACAACTTGTACCGGCTGCACAGACATCCGCATTGGCCCGTGTTTTTTTATGTGGCTGTTCCGGAAGGGTAACATAATCGGGTGTTCTGTCAGGTGTCTCCTGCATGCTTTCTACATTCACTTCAGTGAGGGCAAACATATTGCTGAGATTGATCTGTTGCAGCATATATTTTTTCATTTGGTCATCTTTGATCGTACCTTTAATATTGCCCTGATAAAAACTGAAAATAACGTCGCCACTACCGGTTGTACTTTGTCCATACCAACTGGTAGACCCTACTTTGTATTGGTAGGAATGCTTAAATGAAAACTGTATCGTTTTCCCGTCAAACAGATCAAGGGTAAAAACGTCCGACTCATTTAAACGCGAAAAATCCAGTTGCAAGTATTGGGTTCTAAGCGCATTCGGAAAATGATGCAAGTGATGTTGCGGAAGCTCGGCCTGACTCAAGGGTTTGAGTACAAGGGTTTGTTTCGCGCCAAATACGCTCTGTGTACTCAGTAAACCTGCTAATAAAAAAAGTTTCAGATAGATTTTTTTCATATGGTATATTTTTTAGCTTCAAAAATATACAAAATATGCGCCACAAAACGCACCGGTTTGTCATTTTTTTTTTAGCTAAAGATTTTTTTCTACCGGAAAGGACCGTGAGCTAATCAAAACTTAACACTAAAACAAGACGCCACCCACTATCTTTGCACCACTTTTTATGAAGAGACCCCTTGCCGGCCCAGTCATTACCCGAGATATCAGTTGGTTGGCTTTTAATGCCCGTGTGTTGCAGGAAGCTACAGACCCTACAGTAGCCATAGCAGATCGTCTGCGATTTTTAGGTATTTTTTCAAATAATCTCGATGAATTCTTTAGGGTCAGGGTTGCCACTTTAAATCGTATGGTGCAGTTTGGCAAGCAAGCGAAAATGTATCTGGAACGTAAACCGGCGCATATTCTCCGGCAGATACAAACCGTAGTAATGGAGCAGCAGAAAGAGTTTAACCGCATTTACAATGAGGTACTCGCGGAGATGAAAAAAGAAGGGGTCAGTATCATCAATGAAAAGCAACTGAATAAAGTGCAAAAGGAATTTGTATTGAATTACTTTAATGATACCGTGAGAACCAATCTTGCACCGCTCATGATTGAAAGTATTTCCGATTTGCCCTTGTTGCACGATAAATCAATTTATCTGGCCTGTATTTTAGCAAACAGCAACAATTCGTTCATGAATAGTTATGCACTAATTGAAGTACCGACTCATGCCATCCCCCGCTTTTTAATTTTGCCATCGGCCAAAGGCGAAAAAAATATCATTTTACTGGAAGATATCATCCGTTACTGTTTGCCCAATTTGTTCACCCAGTTTGGGTTTAATCATTTTGAAGGGTATATCATTAAGGTAACAAGAGATGCTGAACTGGATATCGACAATGACGTCAACAACGATTTAATCGAGAGTATTGAAAAGGGGCTTAAAAACCGTAAAAAAGGGAAAGCGGTCCGATTGGTGTTTGATAAATCTATTCAAAAGAATCTGCTTGACTATCTGATCAAATTACTCAACTTATCGCGTAAAGATCATCTCATTCCGGGAGGGCGCATCCATAATTTTAAAGACTTTATGGAGTTTCCCATGCAGGTATTTGAAAAAAGACCTGTGCGCGAGAATCCTTTTGTACACCCTTTGCTTACCCAACCGGTACGTATCCTGAATGTACTCGATGCCCGCGATGTGATGCTGCATTTTCCTTATCATTCTTTCGATTCCATTATCGATCTTTTGCGCGAAGCTGCGATAGATCCCTATGTTGAATCGATCAAGATCACGTGTTACCGTTTGGCCCGCGAATCGAAAATTGTCAGTGCATTGATCAATGCCCTACGCAATGGCAAAAAAGTAACCGTTGTACTGGAGTTAAAAGCAAGATTTGATGAAGAAGCCAATTTGAAATGGAAGAAATTGCTCGAAGAAGAAGGGGTAAGGGTTTTGCATGGGCAGCCGGATCGAAAAATTCATGCCAAATTATGCCTCATTAGTAAACGGGTAGGGAAAACAATCAGGCACTATGGATTTGTGAGTACAGGTAACCTCAACGAAAGTACAGCTAAAATATACGGTGACCATTGTCTGCTTACAGCCGATAAACGCATCACAAGCGATATCGCCAACGTATTTAAACTGATCGAATTTCCACACCAAACACAATTGTTTAAACGTTGCAAAACCTTATTGGTTTCTCCATACAATACACGCTCTTTTTTTGTCGCGAAAATTAAAAATGAGATCCGCTTACATAAATCAAAAAAGCCGGCAGCCAGTATCATAAAGCTCAATAGTTTGACCGATCTGCAACTGATCGATGAAATCTATCACGCTGCCCATGCGGGTTTAGATCTAAAAATGATCATTAGGGGAATTTGCACTGCCGATACACAAAATAAAAAATGGCCTAAACCCCTCACCGCAATCAGTATTGTTGATCAATACCTCGAACATGCACGGGTATTCTATTTTTGCAATGCAGAGAAAGAGGATTTATATATTTCCAGTGCCGATTGGATGGTACGCAATCTTGATTACCGGATAGAAGTGACCACGCCGGTTTTTGATCGGGATATTAAAGCAGAACTAAAACAAATTCTGGATATACAACTTGCCGAAAATGAAAAAGCCAGGATACTCAATAACAAGCAGGACAATGAATACGTACCCCGCGGGGCGCGTGAAAAACACATTCGTTCGCAGGAGATGATTTACAAATACCTTAAAGAGAAAACCTACCCGAAACCTTGATGCAAAACAGCTTTCTATCCTCATGGAAATAGTGTATCTTGCGATCATCAAATTGATATACGACCATGAGACTTGCCGCGATCGATATCGGCTCCAATGCTGCCCGCCTACTCATCAAAGATATCGATACCTATGTGGACGGCAGTCTTGATTTTACCAAAGTGAATTTGGTGAGAGTGCCTCTCCGTCTCGGTTTTGATGTCTTTGAAAACGGATTTATTTCGGATGGCAAACTGCAACAATTAACCGAAACCATGCAGGCATTCAAACATTTACTCAACGTGTATGAGGTGCAGGCAATACGGATTTGCGCAACGTCGGCTATGCGCGATGCTGCAAATGCTGCCGATATTGTGCAACATGTTTTCAGAGCAACGGGTATGACTATCCATGTGATCTCAGGTAGTGATGAAGCACAGGTATTGTACGAAACGCATCTCGCCGAAAATCTCGACAAACAATTTAATTATTTGTATATCGATGTCGGAGGCGGCAGTACCGAACTGACCTTGTATACCCGTACCCGGGAAATGATCAAACGATCGTTTAATATCGGCACCATTCGCTTGTTGAAAGACAAAGTAGAACTCACGGAATGGGATGAAATCAGAAATTTTATCAAAACATCATTACGACCTCACTTACCGGTACAGGCGATAGGGTCAGGAGGCAATATCAATAAAATATTCACCCTGTCAAAACGCAAAACAGGCAAGCCTTTGTCCGCTGAGGTCCTAAAAGAATATTATCGTGAAATGAGTGCGTTGACGGTGGCGGAAAGGATGCATAAATATGAATTCAGGCAAGATCGCGCCGATGTGATTGTACCCGCTTTGTTGATCTATAATAATATCATGCGTTGGGCGGACATCAGCGAAATTTATGTGCCGCAAATCGGTTTGGCAGACGGATTGATCAGGCAATTGTATCAGGAAATGAGTTTCACCAGTTTGATGGGTATGAAGAAAAAAGAATGATCAAGCCGATCGTTCACCTCACTGCAATACCTTATTGGAAACATCGCTTTATTTTGTGTATTTTCGCAAACTGATTTGTATTTTTTTACATGAGAAATCTCCGGCATCTTACACAAACTGATCTTGTTAACCTCATGGAAGAGTGGGGGGAAAAACCATTTCGTGCCGGACAAATGAATGACTGGATCTGGAAGCAGGGCGTGTCATCGATCGACGCGATGTTGAATTTATCGAAAGCACTTCGTGAAAAACTGAAAGAGCATTTTGTTCTGCATGCGGTAGAGATACACCATACGCAACTCAGCAATGACACCACAATCAAAAACCGCTTTGTACTGCACGATGGGCACTATGTTGAGGGCGTGCTCATACCAACCGAAACAAGAATGACTGCCTGTGTATCGTCGCAAGTTGGCTGCAGTTTGAGTTGTAAATTTTGTGCAACAGGTTATATGGAACGCAAGCGAAATCTTGATTTTGATGAAATTTACGATCAGGTATATTTGTTGAATCAGCAGGCAATCAAACACTATGGCAAAAAGCTGAGCAATATCGTATATATGGGTATGGGTGAACCTTTACTCAATTATCAAAATGTGTTGAAGTCGATCGAGAAGATCACGTCGCCCGATGGCCTGGGGATGTCTCCAACGCGAATCACGGTATCAACAGCCGGTATCAGCAAAATGATCAAAAAGCTCGCCGACGATGCCGTGAAGTTTAATCTGGCGTTATCGCTTCACGCGGCAAATGATATAAAGCGAAACGAGATCATGCCGATCAACGAAACCAACAGCCTTGAGGTATTGGATGAAGCGCTCAGGTATTTTTATATGAAAACAAAAAATCCCGTAACGTTTGAGTATATCCTATTTGCCAATTTTAATGATAGCGTAGAAGATGCCGACGAATTGATCCGTATTTGTCGTCGAATACCATCGAAGGTGAATATTATTGAATATAACCCGATTGAACTGGCCACATTCGCCAAACCGGCTGAAGAAAAGGTAAACGCATTTATGCAATACCTCGATCGGAATCGTGTAAATGCCCGTTTGCGTAGAAGTCGCGGCAAAGATATCGACGCGGCCTGTGGTCAATTGGCCAATATAAATCACCCGACCCTTTAATTTCCCCTGCCGGTATGCCCAAAAAAGTCAAACATTTTCCTTCCGATTTTAGCCGTAAACCTGCGGCGAGCCAAGCCAATTCACCTGCTGCAAAGCGGGCAGTTGCAAAAGATCAGCCAAAGGAATCACCAAAGGAAACGCCCAAAAAGCATCGGCGCAGCAAACGGAGTTTTTTAGCGGAAGACCAGAAAAAGGGGAGTCAGCAAAAGCGGGCCAAGAGCGCGGAACAGCCTAAACCCCAAAAATCAACCCAAGCAACAGCGAATTCTCGTTTTCCTGAAAATGATCATCCCTACTTTCAATCAACCATCAACGCGCCGGCAAAGCCAAAGAAGAAAGCAGATGTTGAACAGGTTCATTCCCTGATGCCATTAAATAAATTCATCGCGCATTGCGGCATTTGTTCGCGTCGCGATGCTGTGGAACTGATCAAAAAAGGAAAAGTAAAAGTCAATAGCCTCGTGGAAGTCAACCCTGCAGTAAAGGTCTCACAATCAGACTATGTGATCTATGAGGGCAAACGCATTTTTCCGCAAAAAAATCTGGTGTATTATTTACTGAATAAACCCAAAAACTATATCACTACAACCGAAGATCCTGAAGACCGCAATACAGTATTGGATCTGTTTAAAGGAGTTGATACCAGCCGGCTCTATCCCGTAGGGCGACTCGATCGAAATACCACCGGTCTTTTGTTGATGACCAACGACGGTGAACTGGCGCAGCGCCTGTCGCATCCCAAATACAATATTCGCAAAGTGTATCAGGTAACCCTCGATAAAGCATTGACCCGAAAAGATTTCGAGCGAATAACCCAAGGGGTAACGCTCGAAGATGGTTTGGCACCGGTCGACGAAATTGCCTATATTAACCCCAAGGATAAAAAGCAGATCGGTATACAGATCCATATCGGAAGAAATCGGATTGTCAGACGTATTTTTGAACACTTACAATACAAAGTGGTTGCGCTCGACCGGGTGGTTTATGCGGGTTTGACCAAAAAGAATATTCCCCGCGGTACTTATCGTCAACTCGACGAGAAAGAAATTCTTTATCTCAAACATTTTAAATAGACTATCGAAAAAGCTCCCCGGAATATGACGCTAGACATTATTTATGAAGATGCTGAATTTGTGATCGTGAATAAACCTTCGGGAATATTGAGTATAGCTGACCGGCACAACTCGTCTTTGCCCTCTATCCATAAAGCCCTCCGTGACCGGTACGATCCGATCTTTATTGTTCATCGCATCGATCGCGAAACCAGCGGATGTATATGTTTTGCCAAAACCGAAGCCGCTCACAAATATCTTTCAATGCAATTTGAAAAGCGAACCGTCGACAAGACTTATCTGGGTATCGTACATGGCACCTTCAGTAAGCCTGAAGGGCTCATTGAAGATGCGATTATGGAACATCCGTATATCAAAGGTAAAATGATTGTAAATCAAAAGCAGGGCAAACCCAGTGTTACGGCTTATCATACCGTTGAATCATTTGGACGGTATAGTTTGGTATCGTTCACCATTTTGACCGGTCGTACCCACCAAATCCGATTGCACTGCGCAAACCTCGGACATCCTATTGTCTGTGATGCACTCTACGGACTAACGGATCCGGTATTTATATCGTCTTTGAAGCGGCAGTATGCGCTGTCGAAAAATGAAATGGAAGAAAGGCCGATTTTGCAAAGACTTGCTTTACACGCCCATCGCCTGAGGTTTACGGCTGAAGGGGGTGGGGTAGTTGACGTCACCGCACCATTAACAAAAGATATGAATGCGATGTTAAATCAATGCAGGAAATGGCTCACTTAACCAAGCGGATACTATTTTTAAACAAAAAACACATATTATGAAAAACACTATTTTGACCGCCGGACTGCTCTTGCTCACTGTTTGCAGTGTATTCGCTCAGGGCTACCGTGTCAACCGCACCCAGGAAAAGACTAAAGCAAAAATTAAATCATCTGATCTCGGTAAGAATATTATTGCCTTTTCTCCGGTAAATGTTGCCATGAATAGTATAATGAATGACGGACAAGGCAATGTAGCGGTCGGCATCAGCTACGAACGCATTTTCGACAACGAAATGTTGAGTTTTAAATTGCCGGTCAATTTCACTATCCAAAGACCAGGTATCTTTTTAATGCCCACCATCAAATTATACCCCAAAAAGCAGGGTGTTGTAAAATATGCGGTGGGTCCGCAGTTTTTGATCTCCTATGTTGACGAATCCCCCTATTACTATTTGTATTCCTCTATGTCGCCCAAAGATCCCATCGTGACCCGCAGACAATTTGGCTTCGCGTTGAATAATAGTCTGAACTTTACCATCTCTAAACACTTGTATGCCGGTATGGAAGCCAGTTTGGGTATTTTATATTACGACAGTTTCAACGATCGGGCGAATGCTATGGGTGGTGATGTTGTGGGGCTGAATCTGAATCAATGTTTCAATGCCGGTTTCAGTTTGGGCTGCCGCTTTTAGTAAGAAGGCATTTTTATATCATTTTCAATCATACAGTCTCCTCTCGGGGACTTTTTTTCTGGGCTCGTACAAGACGCGGAGATCAGCGTAAAGCCCAAGTGAATACGATAGCGTTTTCGGCATGGCCATCGGGAGCAAAAAATAGCCTTAAAACTGGAAGCCGTATTGCAAACCTATGATAGATAATTCATTGGGTTTATACACGGCAATTTCATTTTGCATCAGGTAGTATATGCCAACTGTATGATCAGCATTGAGGTTATAATCAAATCCAAGTGCTGTTCTGAATCGATGCAGTCCATAGTCTGACTCGGCATTACGTGGATCATGTAACTGAAAACGCAATTCTTCGGAAAGATAGGCTTTTAATTTCTTTGAATAATTGTATCCTAATTCGAATTTGCTACGCAAAAAAGATTCGATATACCTGCCATCGCGACTAGAGTAAATATTGTTGTTTTCAAACTGAAACCGTTGTCTGAACTGAAACACAAATTTCTTTGATAATTTTTCCTTGTACACGATATCCAACATGATCCGGTGTTTAATATCAAATCCCTGATCGTCAGTGGCTTTTTGCGTGTTGCGATAAATCAACGCTGCCTTCACTTTTTTGGAGATCTTATAGTTGATGCCCAGATTCGTATAAAACAAGTTGATCTTGGATAGGTTTTCTTTTAAACGAAATTCTTCATCGATCGAAACCGAGAATTTTTTGTTGATCTTTTTTTCCACTGAAATTGTATTCCACATGCCAAAATCGGGGTAGACCGTTTGTGCACAAAGGCTTGTAGAAGATAAGCAGGCTACCGACAATAACAATAGCGCACGAAGATGATTGACCATGAGTTGTGCAGGCTATTTTTCAATGGTTATCGTGCCAATATCAACGGTTTCTGTCGCACTTTTAATCTCCACGTCTACTAAAACTTCTTTTGTTTTACTGTTGATACCCGAAGCGCGATCGTCAGACAAAGCAAAAACTTTATATTTCCCTTTTCGCAGGTATTCAAATTGGAAACTTCCGTCATACGACGATTTAACTGATTTGCCCACGCCGGGTTCGTCGCCATAAACGATAAATACATTTTCGTCTTGTGCATAGTATGCTGCCTGCAGGGTAGTATCGGGATAAGGTTTGTAGTTTTTTACATACAAACGACCTTTGATAAAAGCACGCCCGCCCTCACCGGGACCTTTGGTACAGGCGGCAAACAAGGCTACAACAAAAAGGCCGGCAAATAGTTTTTTGATCATGCTAAAGATTAATAATTAATTCATTCAAAGATAACATACAGACAGTATATACCCATAACTTTTCTATTAAAGCGAAGAATGTTTAGATAAGATCAATTGGGAATACAAACCATTAAATCTCAAACGATCATTCTCCAAACGTCCTGCGAAAATTTTTCGAGACCGGGATCACGTGCACCCATCAACAACAATACGGTGCCTTCGGGCAATTGCGGAATCAATTGTTGAAACAAGCGGGTACGATCGGCTACAAAATGAGCATCGACTCCTTTGGCCTGTAAATCATTGATCAGGTCTTCGGCTGAAATGTCCTTAACAGCAGTACCACCGGCATAATATATTTCACTCATCCAGATCTCATCCTGTGGGCGCAAACAGCGGCTGATCTCGTCCACCAATTCATGGCGGATAAAACGGGTTGGTCCATAGCCGTGGGGCTGAAACCAGGCAACGAGTTTTTTTCCGGCGGGTTGGCAGGCTTTGATAGATGCTGCAATTTTTGCCGGGTTATGTGCATAATCATCAATGAGGGTGATCCCATTTTTTTCACCAATGAGTTGATGTCGTCGGTATATACCACCATAGCTTTCCAAAGCATGGGCACATTGTTGTACAGTTACGCCGAGCAAGTTTGCTACAGCCATACACGCCAATGCATTTTCCATATTGTGTCGACCGGGTGTGGGTATACGGCACACCACACCGGCTGTTTCGAAAGTGATCCGGAAGCCGGTTTGCTCAAAATGTTGCCCCTCAAATGCCGTTCCTTCGCCAAAGTCATGCCCCTTTCCTGCGGAAAATTTCGCCGCCAATGGATGCGACCTGTTGACTATAAAATGCTTTTGGGTATGCTGTTTAAATGTTTCGAAAATAAAAAACAGTTCGTCCAGTTCTTTATGATCTTTGTCGATACTCAGCAGCAGGCCGATCTCAGGTTTGTATTTCACTAATGTACCATCACTTTCATCCGCCTCTATCAACAACCAGTCGCTTTTGCCGCAATAGGCATTGCCAATTTTTCCTTGTTGCTGCAAACTGACCAACCCTGCACCGCTGATCAATGAAGGACTGATACCGTTTTCGAACAAGATATGAAACAGCATGGCTGTGGTCGTTGACTTACCCGATGTACCGGCAATTGCAATGGTGCGTTTACTTTCGCAGATCGCGGCCAGTAGTTCGGCCCTGATCACGATCGGAATATTGAGCGCTCGTGCACGCATGATCTCGATATTACTGTCCTCAATGGCGGTAGAAATTATAACCAAATCCGTATTTTCGTCAATGCCACTTCCATCCTGCAGAAAGCAATGAATATTTTCAGCTTCCAGTTGATGACGGGTAGGTTCGTTTTCGGGATATTGAAAAAGACGGTCGCTACCTTTCACATTTTTTCCGATTCCGGAAAGGTATTGGGCGATTGCACTCATACCGGCACCGGCCACGCCAATGAAAAAGAAATTTTGATTTGCTAGTATAGAAGACATAAAATTACGGACTGTATGAGTGATGTTTTACATAGGAGCGTTCAGCAGGTTCTTGGCTTCCCGATTGATCACTTCTAATGCGATACCCGTTGGCAGGGTCGTTTCGGATGTCAACACAAAATCGGTGAGTTTTTTGATATAATTTGCCGCAGGTTCACCTAACTGGCACGAACTGCCCACACGGTTGAGCATGGTGATTTCCTGCTCCATCACGGCCTTTACCGTTTGCCAAACCTCATTGGATACGTAGATCTGCTGCGAAATATTGTGTTCAAATTCAGCCCGTATACCCGACACCATGGCTATTTGTACATCCTGTACTGAGGCCTGTTGGGTATAATAACGCGATATCAGACTCGTGACATGCAATCGTTCGATGAATATGGCCAATCTTTCGTATGCCTGCAATCGCATTTGCAATGTTTGATTCACATTTTTTTGAAAGATCGACAATCGTTTTTTTTCAATTTCATTCACTAGAAATTTGTTGATCACCAGCCAGGTAGCGATCAGTACTACGATCGACGGTAAAATATACTTGGCAATGTCAAGGACTTGTTGCATGATAAAAATTCATTAATTTAAGGTTGTAAATATACATCGAATCTATTCTTGCAATATATTTAACTTCTATGATTCGATTATTTGCGACACTCTTGTTGATGATGAATGGTTTAAGCCTTGCGGCGAAAGACTACGAGGGGATCTACAATTATAATAAGGGACTAAACAAAGCCAATGGCACTATTTGTTTGTTTATGATCAAGCCGGATACTGCTTTTTTTTACCTGAATAATATGTCGGGCGCCCCTGATTTTAACCTCACCAATCTGAAGGGATTCCTGCGTATCGATTCCGCCAATTTTAGCTATCACAAAGATTCGTGCAAAGTGAGTCTGGTGTGGCAAGGAAATATGATTCAGGTAACACAAAGCGATCAGTGTAAACATGAATTTTCGGTTGAAGGAAAGTATAAGCGCATCAACAATTCTTTGAAAAAGCCCAATACCTGGATGACTGAATATACAGAAAAAAATGCGATGATCAACGCTGATTCGGCCAAAATTTTTCAAGCGCCCCATAATGCTGCGCCAATCATCATGACCCTCCCCAAAGCAAGCCCTGTGAAAGTCATCGATGAAATCAACGGTTTTTATCTGGTGGAGATCGCCAAACATAAGAATGAATTTATGTGGACGCCAAAGAAAAATGTGAGCGTGTCGAAAAATTGAGGATTTTCGCATTGACAATAGTCGTCAGACC
>CAZFKA010000014.1:0-28029 GCA_964519155.1 uncultured Bifidobacterium sp.
AACGGATGGAGATGAATTTGAATTAGATGCATTGAGTGATATGTATGTGGATATTCATTCCAGAAAAACAGCCAGCGAAAATATTTATTTATCGAAACGAAAAAAGGAAAAAGATATCTCAATTTTATTGTTGTTAGATATAAGTTTGTCAAGCGATGGATATGCAGATGGCAATAAAGTTATTGATGTAGAAAAGCAAGTCAGTATTTTATTTGGAGAAATATTGAATGAGTATCATATTGACTTTGCAGTTCAAGGATTTTATTCAAAGACCAGAAATTTTTCCACCTATATTTCGTTAAAAGATTTTGATGAAAATTGGAATCAGGTAAAACATAAAATTGGTGGTGTTGAACCAAGTGGATATACTCGAATTGGTGCTGCTTTGCGTCATTCAGGATTCCTGTTGAGTAAAAGACAAACAAAAAACAAATGGATTATTCTTTTATCTGATGGCAAACCAAACGATTATGATAAATATGAAGGCAAGTATGGTATTCAAGATGTGAAACAAGCTTTGCATGAATTGAAAGCACAAAATATAAATTCCTATGCATTGGCAATTGAAGCACAAGCAAAGTATTATTTACCACAAATGTTTGGGCAAAATCATTATCAAATCTTAACAACTCCTGTTGAACTTTTAAAATCCTTGGTGAAATTGTATGAGAAAATTAAGTATTGAATAATGAAATTCAAACCAACTTTTGTTTATGTCATTTTATGTGCTATGTTTCTTACGTACTCTTTTACTATTTATTTAGCTCCAATTAATAGAAA
This sequence comes from uncultured Bifidobacterium sp., assembly GCA_964519155.1. Lineage (GTDB taxonomy): Bacteria > Bacteroidota > Bacteroidia > Chitinophagales > Chitinophagaceae > OLB11. Next base: position 781 of record CAZFKA010000014.1, read on the forward strand.
TGACTACACAAGGTTTAATAAAATTAATGCATCAGATGGAAGATTAGTTTGGCAAAAATATAATTGTCAAAGCTGCCATCAACTTTATGGTTTAGGAGGATATTTAGGTCCAGACTTAACTAATATTATTTCTCAACCAAACAAAGGAGAAAATCTGGTAAGAGCAATGTTGAAAGTAGGGACAAAACAAATGCCTGCATTTGATTTATCAAGGAATGAAACAAATTTACTCATCGAATTTTTAAAATCAGCTGATGTAAGTGGCGATGCAGACGCAAGAAGTTTTAAGATTAATAAAGCAGGAATGATAGATGAAACTGAAAATAAATAAATTAAATATTGGAAATCTATTCTTATTGAATGCATTAATCATGTTGATTTTAGGCTTGTGTTTTGGAGTACTTGCCTCTTTAACTTATATCTGCCCTGAATTCTTAAAACTTCAATTGGGTTTTATTTCATTGAGACCATTACATGTTTCCTTCATGATGTTTTGGATAATTTTAGGTGCAACCGGTTGTGTTTATTCTGGATTGAAAACATATATTCATCAAGAAAAAGTAAATAAAATTGCTGTTATTCAATTGGTGTTGTGGTTAGTAGCCATTGTAGGAATTATCATCTCCTATTTTATTAAAGATTTCGGAGGTAGAGAGTATTGGGAATTTAATCCTATTTGGGCATTGCCAATTGTTCTTGCTTGGATTTTATTTTTAGTCAATTTTATTTCAATAGTAATAAAAATTAAAAATTGGCCAGTTTATATTTGGATGTGGATGACTGGAATATTATTTTTTCTATTCTCTTTTACTGAAAATTATTTATGGCTTTTCCCATATTTTAGAGAGCATTTTATTAAAGACATGACCATTCAATGGAAAGTGAATGGTTCATTAGTAGGTGCTTGGAATCAAATTTTATATGGCACGGGATTTTATTTAATGGATAAAATTTCAGGTTCAAAAAATACTGGTAAAAGCAAATTAGCATTCATCATATTTTTTCTTGGATTAACTAATTTAATGTTCAATTGGGGACACCATATCTATTCATTACCAACAGATAAATACATTAAATTTATTGGCTATGCAGTGAGCATGACTGAATGGATATTTTTTATAAAAATAATTCACGAATGGAAATATACTATCAATACATTTCAGAAATACTATCACTACTTTCCTTACCGTTTTTTAATGGCAGCAGACATTTGGATTTTCATCAATTTAGGACAAGCAATATTAATGTCAATACCGGCTATTAATATTTATACACATGGCACACATGTTACTGTGGCTCATGCTATGGGTACTACTATTGGAATAAATACTATGATTCTTTTTGCAGCTTGCTTTGAATTTCTAATCTCAAAGAAAAATAGCCTGAATAGTAAAAACATGAATTACATTTTCTGGACTTTACAATTCAGTTTACTCATGTTTTGGTTATCCTTAAATATGGCAGGTATTCAGAAAGGCATATGGCAACTAAGCACATACCAAGTTAGTTTTTCAACCATGATGGAATCATTAAAACCCTATTTCACAGTCTCTGTCTTTGCAGGATTTTTCATATTTCTTTCATTAGGAACACTTGCATTCATATTAATTAAACATGCAACATCAAATCAAATAAATTCAGAATCCTAAACTCAACAAAATATGAATAATGTATCAAATCCTTTTCCTGAAAATTGTACAATGTTTCTCCAAGAAAATGAAATAGCCACAGTGTGTTTTGTTGATGAGAATACCAAACCCTATTGTATCAATTGTTTTTATGCTTTTAATGAATTAAACCATTGTTTAATTTTCAAATCTTCCAAGGGCACTAATCATCAAGGAATGTGTGTGGCTGGCAAATCTATTGCTGGTACTATTTTGCCTTTGACAATTAATATTTTTAAATTAAAGGGTATTCAGTTTGTTGGGGAAATAATGAATGAATCTGAAATTGAGTAATTTAAACTTAAGTCAAAATACCTACGAAAAAATCCCTTGAGTCTTGCTATGCCTGGTTACATATGGGCAATTAAATTAACATTTGTAAAGTATACAGACACTACCCTTGGAAATGGAAATAAAACTACATGGACCTTATAATATGAGACGAATTATAATACTATTTCTGTATACTCAATTAGCAATTATCTTTTCATGTCATTCCAAAAAGGATAGGCATCATGAAATAAATACTGCTGATGATGCTATAGCTGTATTAAAAGAAGGGAATAATCGATTTTTAAAAGATGAATTAATTCATAATTTGAATTATAAAACCCAAATTGAAGAAACTAAAAATGAGCAACATCCACATACGCTTATATTAGGTTGTATTGATTCAAGAGTACCACCCGAAATTATTTTTGATCAAAAATTAGGTCAAATATTTGTCGCAAGAGTCGCCGGAAATATTGATGATGATTACATTATAGGTAGTATGGAATTTGCAGTAAAAGTAAAACATACAAAACTAATTGTGGTCTTAGGGCATAATCATTGTGGTGCAGTAAAAGGCGCTATGGATAATGTCGAGTTAGAGCATTTAACTGGTTTAGCAGATCAAATAAAACCTGCAATTTCTGAACACAAATCTTATCCAATGGATGATGCAGTTGCAGATTTGACTTCTAAAAAAAATGTACAAATTACTGTCCAACATCTATTAGCACGAAGTAAAATTTTAAATGAATCAGTTTTGAAAAATGAAATTAAAATAATTGGAGCTTTCTATAATATTGAAAATGGAGAAGTAGATTTTTTATAATGGGAAATAAAATTGACACCCTTGAACCACCCGGGGGCTATCTTATTTGGATAGTTATTTTTATAGAATTAATAACCTTTGGCATTGCCCTTATTTTCTTTGTTTTAAATAGTAAAGAAAATCTAAACGAGTATCATGAATCTGCAATGATGCTCAATAAAACATTCGCATTTATTAATACAATGGTACTTCTAACTAGTGGTTATTCAATGGCAGAAGCTATTCGTTTTCTGAAAAAATCAATGTTGAATAAATTTAAAATGTATACTCTTTCAACAATAATGTTAGGATTATTATTTATAGTCATAAAATCATTAGAATATTATACAAAATTTCAACATAATATAAGTTTCAATAGCAATAGCTACTTTTCATATTATTTCATGCTGACAGGTTTTCATTTATTACATGTCATATTTGGCTTGGCATTGTTATCCTATTTTTATTTTTCATCCAACAAAAAAAATGAAGATATAGAAGCAACAGCAGCATTTTGGCACATGTGTGATTTGATTTGGTTATTAATATTTCCTGTTATTTATTTAATTTTTTAATCCTCATTTATGAAAATTACAGTTGAAAGAAATACACTTATTTTGTTGATTTTAATATCACTCACCTTACTTACATCATTTTTTATTCATTCTAAATATTCGGTAATTGCAATTTTATTTTTAGCTTTCAACAAAATAAATTTAGTTGCTTTTCAGTTTATGGAATTAAAAAATGCACATAGAATATGGAAAGTTGCGTTTTTACTTTTTGCATCTTTTTTATTAATATTACTTGGATTATTATTCTTAATATAATCTAAATTCTACTTATGGAATTGCTCTATTTTTACAAAATCTTCCTCACATAAGTTCGATTTTGCGATAATGCTTTGTACTTCAAAACGTGTAGGAAATTAGCGCTTACACGTTTTTTTTTTGCCATCAATTTTTTTCATATTTAGGGATTGGCCATCGTACACATCTCAGGGTATATGTATTTGCTGTTATTGGCAGGCGATGGTCTAAGGGCAGGCTTTTGTTGAAGTAATAAGGTCAACTTTATGCTCGCCAAGCGAAAGGGATAGGCAACGAAAATCAGTAGCCCAGGCTCTTCATTACTCTTTCGATGTCGCGGTTGTTTTCAGCGCGGTAATCTTCGTTGAGATTTATACCGTTCAACCGGGCCCAGGTTTGGTAGTAGGCTGCCGTAACCGGGTTTTTCAACTCCCTGACGATATCGTAACAATTGATCTCCAGTTGGCGATTGATCAGTTTAACCAACAGTCGTCCCTGGGTAATATTGAGGGCTTTTAATTTGTCTTCAAAATTTTCTTTGATCTCCTTTTCCCGTGTCCTGATATACTTGCGCCGGTTTCGTTTGTTCATTGCTGAGGATGCAGTATTGATCTCATTAAAGAGTTTTACCGTTGCATTGACATAGGGTAAAACGGTTTTGATATACAATTTCAACTGGTTGTAGTGGTAACGGTCAGTATCATTGGCAAAAGCCTGCGGAGCTATAACAACGGCCTCATTGAGCTGAATATGATAGGAAACATCGCCCTGTTTTTTTTCTGTGCTTATGGTCGGAAAAATCTGTTGCGCAAAAAGATTCGCACGTGTCGAACAAACGATTAACAACAGGAAAATCACTTTTTGCATACTAAAAAGAGGTTTCAGCAAAAATAAATACTAATCTTGGCCTTGTTGGCAATTTGCTTGACAGGCTTGTTTTACTTTTGTTAAGTTTTCGATTAAACAAACAAGAAATGTCTGTCAAATCGAAAAACGAAAATCAAACAGCAAAAGTTTAAAGTAATCAAACATGGTGAATAGCAATAGCGGAGTAACGGAAATGCTAAAAAAGAAAAGGCTCACGGGCGGCATAGAAATAGCCTATACTGATAGTGGCGGGTCGGAGTTACCGGTCATCGTATTCATTCATGGTTTGGCGAATTACCATGCTGTTTGGCAAAAAAATATTGATGGGCTGCACCAGCATTATCGTTGTATAGCTGTTGATCTGCCCGGTAACGGATCTTCGAGCCGCCAACATCGTGCGTATTCCATTGATTTTTATGCAGAGTCGATCGCTGCGCTGATCAGGGAAATGCAATGGACAAACGTCACCCTTGCCGGGCATTCGATGGGAGGCTTGATCGCTATGAAAATGGTACTGCATGATGTTTTTGCCTATCGGAAACTGTTGTTATTTGCACCGGCCGGATTTGAATATTATTCGCCGCAAGACAGTGTATTGTTTAAAAGTGCCATAGCATTCGGTAATTTTTTGCAGCTGGATGAGGTGCAAATTTCGCAGTCGGTTCGCAATTCTTTTTACCGGCCGAGCGACGATTGCGAGCAGATCATCAGCGATTTATGCCGTATCGTACAGCAACATAACCGGGCAGATTATCGCCATATGCTCGAACAAAGTGTTCATTCGATGCTCGATGAAGATATATTTTCAAAACTCAAACAGATTTCCTTACCCACACTGGTTTTTTTTGGCGAAAATGATATGTTGATCCCCAACCGTTTTTTACATCCTGTCAGTACGAAAGAAATTGCAGAAACGGGCACTGCCAAACTGCCTCAGGCAAAATTGATCTGTTTCCCGGCAACGGGGCATTTTGTACAGATCGAACGGGCGGCCGAGGTGAATCAAGCCATAATGCAATTTATGAAGTTGTGAGCGGAAGGCGCTTTTTTTTCACAAAATTTTGCTAAAGTGATCCTCTGTGAATTCCGCTGATATCAACGAGTTAAAAAAACTTTGCAATTAAAAGAAATTATTTTTCTTTTGTAAGATATATCTTCTAATTTCGCGTTCGTTCGCACAAAATCCAACATTTTTTATTTCAGTTCAGCATGGGGTTATTCAATTTTTTTACGCAGGATATTGCTATTGATCTGGGTACGGCCAATACCCTGATTATACATAACGATCAGGTGGTGGTAGATGAGCCATCGATAGTAGCGATCGACCGTACCACCGGCAAGATCATTGCTGTAGGCAAACGGGCCATGATGATGGATGGAAAAGTGCACGAAAACCTGAAAACCATCAGACCCCTGAAAGATGGTGTGATTGCTGATTTTAATGCCGCTGAGGGGATGATCAGAGAAATGATCAAATTGATTTATCCGAAGAAGCCTTTGTTTGCACCGAGCTGGCGTATGGTCATTTGCATTCCCTCTTCCATTACGGAAGTAGAGAAAAGGGCGGTGCGCGACAGTGCTGAACAGGCCGGTGCCAAAGAAGTATATATGATTCATGAACCGATGGCTGCGGCGTTAGGAATCGGCATTGATGTAGAAGAACCTACCGGAAATATGGTGATTGATATTGGCGGGGGTACAACCGGAATTTCGATTATATCCTTATCTGGAATCGTCTGCGATGAAAGTATTCGTATTGCCGGCGATGAATTTACAGCTGACATTATTGAAGCGATGCGTCGTTATCACAGCTTACTGATCGGTGAACGTACGGCTGAACAGATCAAAATACAAGTGGGCAGTGCATTGAAAGAACTCGATAATCCCCCCGATGATGTGCCGGTAAATGGCCGTGATTTGGTAACCGGAATTCCGAAGCAGATCATGGTGACTTATCAGGAAGTTGCCGACGCCTTGGATAAATCAGTGTTTAAAATAGAAGAAGCCGTATTGAAAGCACTCGAAAAGACCCCACCCGAACTGGCATCCGATATCTTTAGACGGGGTTTATACCTTACCGGGGGCGGAGCCTTGCTTCGCGGATTGGATAAGCGTATTTCCCAAAAAATTAAACTGCCTGTACACGTAGCCGATGATCCTTTACGCAGTGTAGTGCGGGGAACTGGTATGGCCTTGAAGCATATTCATAAATTTCCATTTTTAATGCAGTAAATCATACCGGTTTTCACCCTGAAATCAAGCGTGTATTGTGCGAAACATCTTTCTTTTACTCAAGCAATTTTATACTTTTTTTTTATTCCTTTTTCTTGAGATCATCTGTCTGGTGATTGTGTTTACCAACAATCATTACCAGCAAACTTCCGCCATCAATTCATCAGGCAGAATCGCCGGCTTTTTTTTTCAGCAAAAGGAAAAATGGGTCTCTTATTTCCGGCTGACTGCCATGAACGACAGTCTCGTAAAGGAAAACGCCATGCTCAAACAACAGTTGGGGATCACCGTGCGGCAAAATCCGCTGAAAGACACTTCGTTTGTATATAGCTCCGCGACCGATACTAACCGCCAATCGATTCATTACCGTTATGTACCGGCACGTGTGCTGAACAATACCATCGATCAAAAGCTTAATTACCTGACGCTCAACCGCGGACGCGCAGATGGGATCGAGAAAAATATGGCTGTGATCAGTGAAAAGGGAATCGTGGGAAAAATTGCGAATGTAAGCGAACATTTTAGTATTGCCGTGTCGGTGTTGTCTGAGCGGTTCAATATCAGTGCCATGACACCTGACGGTACAGTTGGCAAGGCCATGTGGGATGGTAAAAATATAGAATTGATCAGCTTGACGGGTATTCCCCAATCGGTAAAGCTCAAGCCACTCGATACGATCGTCACCAGTGGATACTCCTCTATTTTTCCCGAAAATATCATGATTGGGCGCATCGCTAAAGTAGAAAGCCCAACATCGTATAAGATTTGGTTATCAACAAAATTTTCGAATCTGCATTTTGTATATATTGTAAAAGATGTAGGCAATGCTGAGCAAGCAACCTTAGAAGAATCATACCAGGAATAATTCATGAGCAAACCCGTAACCTTTGTAGTCAATTTTGCAGTGATCATGCTGATACAGATATTTCTGTTGAATGATATCGTGATCAAATCCGCAGTTACGATTTTTGGTATTCCTGCGTTTATCCCATTGTTGTATCCGCTTATTTTGTTGTTGCTACCGGTCAATACCCCACACTGGCTTTCTATGCTTTTGGGTTTCGTGGTTGGTTTAACAATGGATATGTTTAGCAATACCCCGGGAATGCATGCTTCAGCCTGTGTACTGTTAGGTTATGTAAGGCCGTTTTTACTCAATTTGTTTTTTCAGCAGCATATCAAGGAATTGGGCGACACCGTTCCCACCTTGTTCAGAATGGGTTTCCGATCCTTTTTACTTTATATCCTTTTTGCCTTGATCATCCACCATTTTTATTTCTACATCATTCAGGTGTGGAGTTTTAAAAATGTGTTGCTGATATTATTAAAGACCCTGTTGTCGACTATATTGTCGATGATCCTGATCATTTTGGCACAACTTATTTTTTCGAAAAAAGAAGTTAGACGGGTATGATTTTGGAGTGTCTTTATACACAAATGACCGATAACAAAGGTTGGGGCGTATTTACCGCGGAAAGCCTGCATGCCGGTGCGGTCGATGAAATATCGCCTGTGATCATTATGACGGCGGAGGAAAAGGTTTTACTTGACCAAACAAGCCTCTACAATTACCTCTTCGACTGGTCGGATGCCCAATGCTGCATGGCCATGGGCTTGGTGCCGATTTACAATCATGCGCAACCATCAAATTGTGAGTATTTTCAAGATTATGCGGAAGGTACGATCATGATTAAAACGGTACGGGCGATAAACGCAGGTGAGGAGTTGACCATTAACTATAACGGCGACTTCGACAATACGAATGAAGTATGGTTTCCCTTGGCGCAATCCTAGGCTAACAGGCTATACGAAGATTAATTAAAAAAGAAGTGCTAAATGAGACAAACGGCAAATTTTGATCCGCTTTTTTGTTATCAGAAGGTCAAAAAGTGAGACAAACAGAAGATTTTTTGCAAAGTTTTTTTTCTCTGAAAGCCTTGTCGGTATTGAATTTTAGCAAAAATCAGGAAAAAAGTTTTGTAAAAAAAGCGGAAATAAATTTTGCATATCAAATAACTTGTCTCTATATTTGTCGTGTATATAAAAAACTAAAATCAATTTTTTACATTAAAATTAAATTTATGGCAAGCAAAAAGTACTTTTTAATGGCAGGGTTTTTAGCCTTGTTCACAACAACAGCCTTACAGGCTCAGGATGCTGGCGGCGGAATGTATCGCGGTGGTGGTTATGACATGAATGACACATCATTAATTCCTGCTAACAGATTAGCGCAACACAGAGATTTCATGAACGGTCAGTATGATTTTCCTGCAAAACCCAGAAACCAATGGGAAATCGGTGTAAATATCGGTCAGGTAAACGTATTTGGCGACATTAATTCAAAAAGCATCACTAATCATAAAAGTGCAATGCCATTGGGTTTTGGATTTACAGTTCGTAAAGCTCTCGGATATGTAGTTTCTGCTCGTATGCAATTTATGCACGGTACTGCAAGCGGTTTCAACTATCAAGCAGCAACCGGATATATTAATAAAACAACCAATCCATATTATTTGGCTGGGTACAATGGTGCTCCGGTTTATTACAATTACAAAACCAGCATGAACGAATTGTCATTACAAGCCGTTTTTGCTTTGAATAACCTGAAATTCCATAGCGCCCGTAATAAAGTAAGCTATTATGCTTTAGTTGGCTTAGGTGGATTGTCGTACAAAACGATGGTTGATGCCAAAAGTTCAGCAAACACATTGTATAGTTTTGATGGTATTTCTAATGGATTGTCAGGTTCAACCTATGACAACAGAAAAGAAATCAATACTCGTCTGAAAGCGCTGATGGATGGTGATTATGAATCAAATGCCGAAGCAAATTCAAATAGAAAAGGTGCTGCAACAAACACTTTGCGTGGTGAAGTGACTTTGGGTGCCGGTGTTCAATTCCGTTTGGGTAAATCAGTATCATTGTCTATTGAAGATCGTATCATGTATACTGGTGATGATTTATTAGATGGTCAAAGATGGCAAGAAAATGCACCAGGTGCAACTTCATTGACTCCTAATACTGATAACGTAAACTATTTATCAATTGGTGTTCAATTCAACATTGGTGGTAACAGCGTTGCTCCATTGTGGTGGGTTAATCCATTGGATTATGGATATAATGCTTTACGCAATATCAAACCACAAGAAGGCAAATGCGATAAAGACGCTGACGGCGATGGTATCTCTGATTGCTTTGACCGTTGTCCAAACACACCTAACAGTGTAAGTGTTGATTCTCATGGTTGTCCATTCGATACAGACGGTGACGGTGTTCCTGATTACAAAGACAAACAATTGATCACTCCAACAGAATGTCAACCCGTTGATGCTGATGGTGTAGGTAAATGTCCAGATCCAGCTTGCTGCAAAGACAGAAAACCAGAACCAATGGGTTGTGGTGGTGTAGCCTCTGGTAGCATCTCTTTCGGTGCAGGTTCTGCTAAATTATCTTCTGGAGCAATGTCACAGTTGAATAGCCTCGCTAATTCACTTCGTGCAAATCCTAACTGTAAAGCTGTAATCAGCGGAAACGGAAACGGTAGCAAAATCGAACAACAACGCTCATGGGACCGTGTTAATTCTGTAATCAACTACATGGTTGACAAACAAGGAATTGACAGAGACCGTTTCATCTTCCAATACGGAAATGGTGGCGGCGATCCTAACTCAGTAGAATATCGTTCTGCTGGTGAAGGTGAAGTTGGTCCTTCAAACACACCTCCTCCTTTCCCTAATTTGAGGAAATAATACTTTTTGCTTAATAAATAAAAAGGTCCCGGATTTTTTCGGGACTTTTTTTTTGCAATAACAATTTGAATTTTCATAAACCAAAGGGAATAGCTTAACTTCGCGACCAATAAAAAATAATATAATTTTACTATGAATACAAGCGGAATATTTGAAGAAATGTCGGGAACCTTGAGCAAATTGCAAAATGGATATGAAACCCTGCAAAATATTGGAAAGGTGGAAGTAGGTACTACACCGAAAACACTGGTATGGCAAATGGATAAGGTTAAACTCTATCGGTATGATCGGGAAACACCCGCTAAGTGTAAAATACCGGTATTGGTTTCTTTTGCCATGATGAATCGCCATGACGTATTGGATCTACAGCCTGATCGTTCACTCATGAAGAAATTTTTAGACGAAGGGTTGGACGTATATATCATGGACTGGGGCTATCCTACACGGGCGGATAAATTCCTTACGATGGAAGATTATATTGATGGGTACATGAACGGTGCCGTTGATTTTATCAGACGTGCACATGGTATTCCAAAGATCAACAAAATGGGGATCTGTCAGGGAGGAACTTTTTCAACGATTTACGCCGCCTTGTATCCTGAAAAATTAAACACCCTCACCGTATATGTAGCGCCATTCGATTTTACAACCGATAAATGTATGTTGTACAAATGGACAAAATACATCGATGTTGATGCTATGGTAGATTCAATGGGGGTGATTCCCGCGGATGTTCTAAATGCCGGATTCGGTATGCTCAAACCAAGTGCTGATGTGTCGAAATATTTCGGTGTGCTCGACAATTTGGGTGACGAAGACAAAATTATGAACTTCCTCCGAATGGAGTACTGGAAGGCGGATTGCCCGGATATTTCAGGCGAAATGTATCGCAAGTATATCAAGGATCTCTTCAGAGACAATAAACTGATCAAAGGTGAATTTGAATTGGGCGGAAGAAAGGTCGATTTGAAAAAGATCACAATGCCTTTCCTCAATATTTACGCAACCGATGACAATATCATTCCAAACGAATCCACTATTGCGATCAATGAAAAGATCGGCTCAAAAGATAAAGAGTTGTATGCTTTCCCCGGTGGGCATATTGGTGTGTTTGTTGGTGCACGATCGCAAAAAGAACTGGGTCCTAAAGTGGCCAAATGGGTGACCGATCGAAGCAAATAATTTTTAGTTGAATCATTACAAAAGCGCGGAAGTATCTGCGCTTTTTTTATCTAAGGAGCAACAAGGCATTATTTTCCTTTGAAAACGGAAATGCTAAGAAAGATTATTTTGTTTGTTGCGAACAGGGAATCGAATGCTGTGTATCCATTCACTTGAATTTCTTAATATACAACACTGGCATTGTCGGTTACCCGTCCGTGTTCGGTGCGGATGATACGACTGCGAAACTTTTGCAGAATGCTGTAGTCGTGTGTTGCCATTAAGATAGCGGTATCGTAATCGGCACAGATCGATTGCAGTAATTGCATAATTTCGTCCGATGTATCCGGATCGAGATTTCCGGTAGGCTCATCGGCCAGAATTAGTTTGGGATTATTGAGCAGGGCACGGGCAATATCAACTCTTTGCTGTTCACCGCCACTCATTTCATAAGTCATTTTTCCTCCCTTACCTTTTAAACCAACTTTTCCCAAAACACTATTGATTTTTTCCTGCATCAGATTTTTATCTGTCCAACCCGTCGCGCGTAAGACGAACAAAAGATTTTCGTTGACATTTCGATCGGTGAGCAATTGAAAATCCTGAAAAACGATCCCCAAATTACGCCGTAAAAAGGGTACATTTTTCCAAGTCAGTTCACTCAGTTTGAATCCACAAACATCACCATATCCCTGTTGCAACGGAATGTTTCCATATAAGGTTTTCAGTAAGCTCGATTTCCCACTTCCCGTTTTGCCGATCAGGTAAACAAATTCACCTTTTAATATCGATAAATTTACATCAGATAAGATAAGTGATTTTCCCTGATAGATTTGTGCGTCCTTTAAAGTTACAACAGCCTGATTTTCGATCATAGCTAACATATTTATATCAGGTAAAAATACAAAGTATGTTGAATAATAATTTTTAAAATTGTTAAACTTCTCAAGCGCATAAAACTGACCAGCGAACCGCCTAACGACAGAGTTCAAGTTTTAGCTCACTGACAAACAAATCGGTTTTGTCGGGATTCCAAACACGCAAACTGATCATATCGCCCTGGCGGGCAAACTTCGGAAGGGTTACATAAAATGGCACCCGGCCCCACGCCGGTTCGCGATAAGTATTGATATGTATTTCGCGACTGGTGTCGCTCAAACCCGCTTTATTGTTGATCCGGATAGCCTTCCATAAAATATTTTGTTCGCCCCGGTCGATGGATACCACCAATAAGTGATTTTTGTAGTTGTCATAAAAATGCCGGGTATTTCTAAAAATGCCTGAACACTTAATGTAAGTGGCCGTCGAAATATCTTTTTTGTTTAACGTATCGCGAATGACCATGGATGGGTACTCAAGGTTGCCGGTTGATTGATACCTGACGCTTTTCAGTGTATCTGTTTGCGCCGATACTGAGTCTGCATAATTAATTTGTCCGATCAATCTCACCGGTGTCGGCGTTGACCGCGGTTGAAATTCATCCACATCAAGTATTACCAGATCTTCGATACGCAATGAGCGCTTAAAAAGCGTTTGCCAATTGAATCGTGCATTCGATTGTTCGCTGCTAAGATCTCCGAGCGATTGCTGACGGCTTTGGGCTAGATTCACTATGCAGCAAATAATAAGAAAGCAACCTGTGCCTACCCGAAAAACGAGAGCGGAGCGTGAAATTTTTTGCAGTATTACGGCAAGCGGTATAGCCAACAATGGATACAGATGAATCATCGGTCGTGACCCGAATCCATTGATGTAGTTGTAGCAAAACCAACTATAGATCACATAGATATACGAGGGAAGAATAAAAAAAGTCGGAAGGGCCAATGATTTAAACGATGACGCATAAAATAAGCCCGCTAGCGCAAGAATAAAAACCGGGGAATACATCAACCAGCCATTTGATCCGGAAAATAATCCCCTGAATATTTCCGGATGATTCCAATGAAATGATTGTCCACGATAGCTGTCATAAATAAAGCTGCCACTGCAAACTTTCCAATAGAGCAGTTGCGGGGCGACAGCGATGAAAAAGAACAATGCCGCCAGTAGTACATTTATCTTATTTTTTTGCAAGAGTTCTTTTTTTTGCTGCCATGACGCGCGATTGTATAAGCCATATGTGAAGGTGATCAATAAGCAAAGGATATCAGTAGGTCGAATGACCGTGATCAGACCGGCTATAAAACCCGTAACGATAAACTGCCATCGTTTGGGATTTTGATGAAGTTGAAGGGTAAGGTAAATGAGACCGGCATACAGGCAAAACAAAGGAATGTGTGACATACCTGGCTGATAAATGCTGAACCAGTATAAATTTGATGCCAGCAGAAGTAAGCAGGTGCTAAGCGTTGCAAACCACTCGGAAACAAAATGCAATAGAATTTTGTAGGTAAAATAAAGGCCGAGGAGGAGATAACAGATTGTCGACAGCACAATGGCTAAGGCGTAATGATCAGAATAACCATTAGCCGGGTTGCCGCTCATTTTTTCCCAAAGATGAGCTATACAAAAAAAAGGTAATTCAGTTAAGGCAATGCCGTAAGTATATTGATTGACACAATATCCCAATGAAGTTCTGCCTTGCATGGCCATACAATTGGCATAATAAACAATGTCTTTCGGTACATTATACGCTTTTGGAATCGTTTCCATATGTTTGACATCGTTGTAGATAAGCGCCGCGGGAAGATAGAGGTAATAACCGAGTGAGTCGGCATAAAATGGGGTGTTCTTTTTGGCAGAGACGAAAGTCATCACGCTGATACAAGCGCTGACCAAGAGGATCAAACTATTTTTTGAAAAGCCTTTCATGAAAAAGTATTCGCTGTAAAGCTACACGAATTTGCACAACATGAAAAAGACAGATAATTGTGTGCCGTTAGTTGACTCGCTGATAAATGGCTTACATGAGTTTTTTGATCAACTCTTCAATTTTCAATCCCTCTGCCTCGGCCTTATAATTCCGAACAACCCGATGACGCAATATAGGCAGCGCAATTGCCTTGACATCTTCGATATCCGGACTATACTTACCATGCAACAGGGCATAGCATTTGGCACCGAGTATAAGATATTGTGACGCCCTTGGTCCTGCACCCCAAGAAATATAATTTCTGGCGAGTTCAGACCCCTGCGCATTGGGTCGGGTTTTATGTACCAGACCAACCGCATATTCCATTACATTATCTGGCACCGGCACCCGTCTGATCAATTGCTGAAAATAAAGGATCTCGTCGCCACTCATCACTTTGTTGAGCGAAGATGCAGCATCACTGGTAGTATTTTTTACCACAGCCAATTCTTCTGCAAATGTTGGATAGTCGAGCCAGATATTAAACATAAAACGGTCGAGTTGGGCTTCCGGTAAAGGATAAGTGCCTTCTTGTTCAATCGGATTTTGGGTAGCGAGTACAAAAAATGGAGCCGGCAAATGATGACGTTCACCACCGATGGTCACATGTCTTTCCTGCATAGCCTCGAGTAATGCTGCCTGCGTTTTAGGAGGTGTCCGGTTGATTTCGTCGGCTAAGATGATATTTGAAAATAGTGGGCCTTTGATAAATTTAAAATTACGGTGTTCGTCCAGTATTTCAGCTCCTGTAATATCGCTGGGCATTAGGTCGGGCGTGAATTGGATACGCTTAAACTGCAGATCGAGCACACGAGCGATGGTATTGACCAATAAGGTTTTAGCCAAGCCGGGCACACCGACTAATAAACTGTGGCCATTGCATAAAATGGCAATGATGGATCCTTCAATGACCTCGTGTTGTCCGACTATCACTTTCGCGATTTCACTCTTTAATTCATTAAATTTTGCCTGTAATGATCCGGCCGCTTCCACATCTGATGTAAACATGATTTCTCGTATAGGTTGTTTGAGGTTCTGATATTTTAATGCTGCTTTTATTTTTTGCTCATAGGGTTTTGCCATTTCGAAATCGAGGAGCAATCGTTATATTCTTCACTGACCTTAATATAAAACGCCGGAATTCGGCTATCGAGCCATTTCATCAAGTGATTGGTTTGTTTTTCTGAAAAAGCGGCCTGTTGTATTTTGCTATAATCTTCTTTCAAATTAGCTCGGTGTGGCTCAGTTCTTTTTTTCAGATAAACAATACGTACCAATCGGTCACCCGTTTTTTCGTCAACATATTCAACCGGTTTCGAAAATTCGCCCGGTTTCATATCATTGATCATTAGGGCAACTGAAGGCTCAAGGGCCTCCACGGGAATGAGTGAGCCATTGGTTTGCGGGTCAGTGAACAT
Organism: uncultured Bifidobacterium sp.; assembly: GCA_964519155.1. Taxonomy (GTDB): domain Bacteria; phylum Bacteroidota; class Bacteroidia; order Chitinophagales; family Chitinophagaceae; genus OLB11. The sequence continues at coordinate 16,613 of CAZFKA010000014.1, forward strand.
GCCTCCCGTATATTTGGTTGCTTCATCGTGATGATACTTGTTGATGGCTTCCGAAAATTTCATTTTTCCACTGATAAGGTTGGCCCGCACACTGTCGGCTTTGGTCAAGGTTACATTAATCGCATCGCTAGTTACCAATGGCTTTTTCAATATATGGCGCAGACGAGCTTTTTCACCTTGTCGGTTCACCATCTGAATAATATGAAATCCAAAACTTGATTTTACTACATCAGAAATTTCATTGTTTTGCAACTTGAATGCTGCTGCGGCAAAATCCGGATCCAGTTCATCGCGTCCCATCACACCAAGGTCACCTCCATTGTCGCGCGTACCGGGATCTTCGCTGAAACGACCGGCAAGACTCTCAAAACTACTCGCGCCGCTTACCAGTTCTTTTCGGATGTTTTTCAACTCCTCGATCGCATAGTCTTCTACATCCTTATTGACTGCAGGTTTGAATACAATATGCCCCACTTCAACCATTGAGGGGTACAGGGGTAGACTATCTTTTGGTATTTTATTGTAAAATGCGGTAACTTCCTGCGGGGTGATCTTTACATTCGACATTACCTGGTTCTGCATGCGGTCGGCCAGTAACTTGTCATGAAACATGGGGCGATAATCGTCTTTCAACTGATAAACTGATTTACCTGCCATTTCCTCAAGTTTTTCTTCGCTGCCATAAATACTCAGAAAGTAACGAACCCTGTTTTCCAGTGCACCTTCCAATTCTTCGTCGCTCACCACTATACTGTCGAGAGCAGCTTGTTCGATCAGTACTTTTTGCAACAACGTTTGCTCGATCAATTGACATTTAAAAGAATCGGGTATTGTAGGATTTTCACGTTTATACTCATCAAAGGCTGCATCAATTTCTGACTTCAGAATGATCTTGTCGCCGACGATGGCGATGATCTTGTCGAGATTTTCGTTTTGTGCCTGCAAAATTTCAGCGGAAAAAAGGGCAAAAAGCAACAGGCATAGCACTTTCATTTTATTCATAAAGTGCGCAATTTACGCACTTTTACCTGAGTGTACTGTCTTTATTTCTATCATTTAACAAACATTTTCAAGTTTGGTCACCCTAAACTCTACGGCCTGGAAAGACGGCAAAATTCGAAATAATGTTTAATATTGTTTCAATGAAAGTACAGGCAAAACCCGTCTCCGGTATTTTGACAAAAAAGAGGATCATCACAGCCTTGATCATTACCAATCTGATCACCATCGGTTTATTGCTCAATATTCATGTCAATCTGCAAAAAGTAAAGCAAAAGCGATTAATGGAAAGCAGACAGCAGGATACGGTTTCCTTTCGCAGCAATCCAGCATTTGTCGAACAAACGGGATTATTCAGTTTGTACCCGACAAAGCAGGCCAATATCGTTATGCTGGGCAGTTCGTTTACACAAAGGGTGAACTGGGCGGAGTTGCTACAGCGGAACGATGTCGTGAACCGTGGCGTGGGATCGGATATTTGCGCAGGGTATCTATATCGACTGCAAGCGGTGATGGCGCTGCAACCGAAAATTTGTTTTCTGGAAGCAGGGGCAAACGACCTCATGAAGCCTTTCGCCCTCGATACGGTGTACAATCAAATAGCCCAAATAGTGGATAGTTTGCTGCATCACCATATACATGTGGTTCTTACGACCTGTTTTTATGCAGGAGAAGCATTTACAGGATACACATCGTATAATCGTCGGGTGGATAGTTTGAATGCGCGATTGAGCCGCTTATCGCAGATTGACCTCATCGATCTCAACCCGCTTCTTGCCGAAAACGCGAAGCGAAAAAATAAGTTCTGCATTGCCGATGGTATTCACTTCAGCGCAGAAGCTTATGCAATTTGGAAAAAAGAAATAGAAAAAAAACTAGTGGCATTGCCCGACAGAAATAAAGCGCAATGACCGAGTTGGCTACATACCTGAATCGAAAATTATCAAAGCCATTCGCTTTGGTATTTGTGCAAGCTTTCATTGTTTTGGCGGTCATAACTTTGTACAGTCTATCTTTCTTTATCAAATTCAATCGTGTACAAAGTCGACAGGATGCTTCAGGTTTTGAACATCATTACGCTTCACATTTTTTTTATTTTTATTGGTATACCGGTTATTTCCCGCTGGCAACACTCGACACTTCCCTGGTGTATTCGAAAGAGGCTGCGCAAAATCAAATAGATGAACATGGACGTGACTTGATTATGGAGTATCAGCATTGGTCTCGTTTGGGTGAACATGCCCGTATTTTCTGTTACCTTCCGGATGCATTTTTTCGACAAAGTGCCGAAGCGCCTTCGATCAGACTTTTCAATGCGATTTTTTTTCTCCTGGGTTTGCTCATCGTATATCGGGGGTTTTATTTTGTACAAAAGCCTTTACTTGGTCTCCTGCTGGTTATCATGACCTTGTGTACGCCGTATTTTCATTTTGAATTGTTTCGGAAAGAGAACATTTTCGCTTTACAACATTGTGTTTTTTTTATTGTATTGGGCTTGTTGTTGCCCCTGTTGTGTGGCAAAGGAAGTGGTCGGCAACACTGGGTTGCACTCATCGCGGCGGTAGTTATGCCGGGCTTTTGCAGCGAGATCAGGAATGAAATTTCCGTCGTAATGATCTGTCTGGTATTGATGGTTATGCTGGCGAAATATCGTCTGAGGATGAAATTTGTTTTTCTTGCAACAGCGATCATTTTATTCGCAACAACAAAAGTGCTGATTCGCCAATATTTTGAACATGAGTATCAACAGACGGAAAAACTCGTGCGGGCGAAACAGGGACATGTTTATACTGGTAAACGAATTTCGGGTCACAAATTCTGGCACCCCGTTTTTTGTGGTTTGGGTGATTTCGATCGTAAGTATGGCTATGCATGGAATGATACTGTTGCTTACCGACATGCCATGCCTATCCTGACCGGACAATACCGTTTACCTTTAGGCTATTCCGGGAAGCTGCATACCGACAATTTTTATGATACGGCAAAACTTTACTATATCAAATTTGATGAGTTGCCTCAATATGAAACTATTATGAAGCAAAAGGTTCTGGGTGATATCCGACGCGATCCGGGATGGTACCTGCAGATCTTACTGAAAAGAATAATTCGTATAGCGACGCATACTTTACCTCTTCCCGGATTAGGATTTTTATTATTGCCTGTTCTTATCTATTTGTGGAGATTCCGACGCTGGCAAGAGGTCAAACTATTGATTGTTTCGCTTCCCCTTTCAGCAACCGCATTCATCATTTATTCGGGAAAAGGTTCAACCTATAATGCAGTGTTTGGTTATATACTCATTGCTGTTGTAGTAGTCCTGCTTCTTGAACATGTCAAATTAAAAAAAGCGCCGTAGACTATGCTACAGCGCTTTTCGCATTTTACCTGAAACGGCCTATTGCTTAATAAAAGGAAAATTCACGTTTTCGTTTTGCGTATTCAATTGCACAATGTATTTACCTGCTGCCAGACCCGAGATGTTTATGTTTTTGACGCTTTCATCTTTTTCAATCATTGAGCTGATCACGACCTTCCCCATCATATCATAAATCACGAAGGTGGAGGATTTTTGGAGGGCTTTCGAAAAACTCAAGCGTATGTGATCATTGGCCGGATTGGGCGATAGCGTAATGGCATAGTCAAGTTGCTCATTGACCAATCGGATCACTTTCGAGTAAGTGTACTTTGTGTCTTGATCCGTCATTTTCAAACGATAGTAGTTCACGCCTTGTACATCCTGTCGGTCGGTATAGGCATACTTTTGTTCGGTTTTTGAATTACCGACGGCGTTGACTTCTGCGAGACGATTGAAGCTTTGTGCATCGCGACTTTTTTCCAGCAGAAAATAATCTACATTTTCTTCGTAGGAAGTCGCCCAATTCAGATCATTATGATCCTTTTCAGCTTTGCCGTCAAAACTCAGCAATACCAAGGGTAATGGAAATCCGGTTGCTAATTCATTACTCCATCCGTCGCCGGCTCCACCAAAATACGCCACAAAATGACTCAGGTTGACAGGAGTAAATGTTGTATTATCGCTACTTGCGGCGCCATCACCTTTTTCACCGGCATACATTACCTGATGCGCTAATGTGGCGGGTGTAAACACGTTATACTCGTACATCGATGCTCCATCGCTCTTGCTACCCGCATACATCACCTGATGTGAGAGGGTTGCAGGGCTAAAGGTTGTATAGTTAGTACTGCTGTGCCCGTCAGCTTTTCCGCCGTAATACCAGGGCGTGGCTTGCGCGAGGCTACAGATAGTCAGCGACAAGAGAAAGCCTGTGAGAAGAATATATTTCATAAAATATTATTTTGTTTGTGAATGAAAAACTATCTCACTCCTCTTACGGTAGTATGAATGGACGTTGTACTCAATATCGATCCACCGCAAGGTACCGATTGCCTGTTAGACGTTTGCGTGTAGGTATTGTAACCGGCAACTTCCCACCAACTACCGCCTCTTAATCCCCAGTAAGTGTCTGCTGCATAGTTCGACCAGTTTGGCTGATTCCCGTTTCCACTATTGGGTCCGGCAGCCTGATTGATATTGCCGTCGCCCAGCGAACTTACGGTCAAGGGGTTGCTTGTTGCATTTACCCCCACTACAATTTCCCAGCAATTGCCGGCGAGGTCCATATTGCCATAGAATCCGGCACCGGATGAAGCTCTGCCCGTAGCCCCCTGTGCAAATTGTCCGACCCTGAGGGGGTAATATCCGCCCTGATTGGCTCCATAGCAAACACAGCGACCATTGATCACGGGCTGATCAATGCGTTCAGTATCTGTACCTGTAAAGCTTGCCGAACCGGCATTATAATTATAAAAATCTACTGTCCCCCAAGGATATTCACCAATCACACGTGGGTTGGCCGTACCATTGAATTTGGTTCCACGACATAGCTTTTCATATTCCATTTCTGACATTGGGCGAAGACCTGTCCAATCTAAAAATGAAATGGCTCGGCGTACAGTAAACATAGCGCAGGCACCGTTTTGGGCGTCTGTTGGGTCATTGAAAATAAGGTTTGCATTGAAATCGCATCCATACACCGCCGGGGTAACATTATTGTTTCCGGATGTTTGAATTTTAATAATGTTGGACGCCGCATAACCACCCGGATTGAATGCTTTGGTGCCGGGCGCTGCATTAGGGGCTGCATCGGTCAAATTGGCTTGCTGGTCGTACGTGAGGCAGTTTAAAAAATCGACAAATTGCTCATTGGTGGTTTCGTATTTAGCGGCATAAAACGCGTTGTAGCCGGTAGGGTAAGTGTTGGCAAGTGAAGGACTGCCCACAAAAAGTGCATTGGCCGGAATAGTGGCGTTGGTGACGTTATAATTCGAAAAACGATTTCCACCTGTTGTGCTGTCATTGATGCCAAAGGTACCCGTATTGGTACGCACCATTTCGATACCGAATACTTTAAAGTTCAGGTTACCGGCAGGCAAGGCTTGCATGGTAAGGGTGGCGGTGCCTGATACAGAGCCATAACCGGGATTCGAGCGACGAATAAATACACCCACTCCATCGGTTACCGCATCTACTTGCAATACGCCTCCACTGATGGTATGGTTTGCTGCATTGGTGCTGAGCAATTGATGCAACCAAAGATTATTGACATCACTCTGCACTTTTACGAAAACCCAGGCTGCATCCCAATTGTTTGGATAATTGAGGTCGATATTGCTCATGGAATTCCATGAATTTTCCCAGTTGATGTCAAACGTAATAGTTGAACCACTGGTCGTAACATTCGAAATTTGAATGTTGTTTGCCTTCAACATGCCGATCGACAAGAAGAGCATTGCAAAGAATAGAGAAATTTTTTTCATGATTATATTTTATTAATGACAACAAAAATAGAATCCATGAATGGCTCCTCAATACCCTGTAATGGGTATTTTCGATTCGAGCGCCGCAGCGAAAGGCGTTTTAGTTATTGTATACTTTTACTTCGCAGACAAAAGGCTGGATCTTTCGTACCTGACTGGCACGGGTATCCGCTTTAATGCTATTGCTATAGACTTCGTTGCTTGAAAAATCGTCAGGAAGACCTTTGAATAAATTCAACAGTGATTTCGACTTTACCGCATACGTGATTCCTTCTGACTCCGATTGTTTACTCGAGATCACACCGATGATATTACCGGTTTCATTGATAATGGGTGAGCCACTTACACCCGATACCGAGGGCAGTTCGAGTTGATATCGGTTGCTATCACCTTCAAAACCGGTAACCGAACTGATATAGCCTTCATTGTATACAATGTCTGATTTGGGATATCCGAGTGAATACACCCGTTGGGCAATGTTTGGATTAGCGATGCGGATAGAATAAGGAATTCTTTCAGCAAAAGAAAAACCATCCTCAACGATCTTCAATACCGCCAGATCGTTTGCTTCATCAGTTTTAACCACTTTGCAGGGATGACCAACATTATCTTGTGTAAATACAAATATTTTTTCAAATCCATCAATGACATGCAAGCTGGTAACGAGGTATCCGTTTTTACTGATGGCAAAACTTGTCCCGGTATAACGGGCATTTTCATCAGGTACCTGCAATTTTTCATTCTTAACATTTTCGATATCTGACTTAATGCCTCTTTGTTCTTTCTTGATACTTTCCATTTCTTTTCGCAGACCCACTTCTATCGCTTTGGTATCTTTTTTATAGGCCGAACGGGCTACCATGAAAGTGAGTATAGAGGCAACAAATGCCACACTGGCTGCAACGGAAGCGGTGCGCCAGTAACGGTTGATATGGAGTTTCAACTGATTAAATACTATTCCGGTCTGGCTTCGCGAGTGGGCATGAATATTACCGAGGGCAGCGTGAATGAAATCGGCACTTTGCTGGTGATCGAATGTTTGCAGCAAAATACGGTATTCTGCTGTTGCCCGTTGCAAAGCAGCATTGTTCTCCATTTCCTTTTCAAAATAAGCCCTGTTTTTTTCATCCATCAAATCGAGGCAATACTGTTCGATTTGTTCGTACATATGATCAGGAGATTCTTTCATTACTGTTTATTTTTTGCCGTTCCGTAAAAAACAACTTCCGGATACGGTTGAGACATTTGTATTTCTGGGTTTTGGCGGTTTCAGTATTGGTATAACCGAAATGTGCGGCGATCTCACTCATGTTTTGATTTTTTACATAAAACGAATGTAAAAGACTTTTACAAGGTTCTCCGATCTGATCGAAACAGTTTTGTAATCTGGATACATTTTTTTCAAACTCCAGAAAATGACTAATGTCTTCCACTGCACCGATCTGCTCGTCAAGGTCATCAAATAAGATGGACATGGGTTGCCTTTTCTTTCGCTGCAGTTTCTTAAGCCATAAATGTTTCGCTACCGATACCAGATATGTCGATACTTTGCAATTGAGTTGCAGTGTTTCATTTTTTGCTTTTTGGTACAAAATGGTCACTGCATCCTGAAAAATATCAAATGCATCGTCGGTGGAGCCGCTAAGTTTAAAAACCATTTTTTCTACCGTTGGGTAGGTGGTTTTGTAAATAAACGAAATCGCCTTTGAGTCGCCGTCTGCCAAAGAACTAATCAATACCTGTTCATTCAACTCGTATGGTAAATTGTCACTCATTAATACCGATTCCTGATTTAGGTAACCCAAAAGTCCGATAAATTATTTAAACCCGACAGATAAACCGTCGATTTCTTTTTTGCTAATGCATGCTGTGGCGGCCGGTTACTATGGTTTAAAAATTTTTTTTTGTAACGTAAAATAATGATAAATAATTAATTAAATATAACGAATAAAAAAATATAAAAAATTTGGGTTACCTTTTTTTAAAAGAGGGATTAATAGGCAAACAATTTAAAAAAATAAAAAATGAAAAATTTAGTAAAAATCTCTCTGTTTGCATTGGCATTAGGCTTTTTCGCATCATGTTCTGAAGAACCAAAAGCTGAAGAAACAACAACTCCAACTGAAGCTGCTCCTGCACCTGTTGCTGAACCAGCTCCTGCTACTCCAGTGGATACTGCTGCTAAAACAACTACAGCTACCGCTACAGATGCTAATGCAACAACTACTACCACTACCACTACTGCAGAAGCTCCTAAAGCTGCTGATGCAAAAGCAACTACCACTACTACAACTACAAAAGAAGTTAAAAAATAATTTTAATTTCATTCTTTAGGCAAAAAGTAAAAAGACCGTTCGCTTAGTCGGACGGTTTTTTTTTAAATAATTTTTTTTAAACCAAAAAAAGCAATACTTTTGCAGCCCTCATGATCAGCTGTTCACCAACAAGTGAATATCCGATTTATAGTTGCTGATACAGGGGACACATTTAAAACAAATACTATATATATGAACAGTTACGAACTGATGGTCATTTTTACGCCGGTATTGTCGAATGAAGAATACAAGGCAGCGACCAAAAATCTTAAAAAATTTATTACCGACAATGGCGGTGAAGTAGTAGGGGAAGACGCCTGGGGATTAAAATCCTTTGCTTATCCTATTGCCAAAAAAACAACCGGCCTGTATTTTGTGATGGAGTACAAATCTGACACTTCACTCAACGCGAAACTGCTGGTACAAATGAGCCGTGACGAATCGATCATGCGTCAAATGATCACCGCGCTCGACAAACATGCTGTAGCGTACAATGATAGAAAACGCAATGGCGCACCCGCGAAACAACATTCTGTAACCGAAAAAGAGGAGGCATAATAATGGCAAAATCTGATATCAAATACTTAACTACCAGCCGGGTAGAGGTTAGACAAAAAAAATACTGCAGATTCAAAAAAATGGGGATCAAATATATTGATTACAAAGACCCTGAATTTTTGAAAAAATTTCTGAACGAGCAGGGCAAAATTTTACCCCGTCGTATCACCGGCAATTCGATGAAATTTCAACGTAAAGTTGCCCAGGCGGTTAAAAAAGCCCGCCAGATGGCAATCTTACCTTTTGTAACTGACCTTTTAAAGTAAACTACATCATGCAAGTAATATTAATAAAAGATATGGACAATCTGGGATCTGCTCAGGAAGTAGTGAATGTCCGCCCGGGGTATGCCCGCAATTATCTCATCCCGCAAAAATTTGCTATCGAAGCTTCGTCTTCAAATCTGAAGATCGCAGCAGAAAAAGAAAAAGTGAAAGCGAAAAAAGAAGCCGTTCTTCTTGGCGAAATCGCAAAAGTAAGTGATGTACTGAAAGCCTCACCGGTAAAAGTGGGTGCCAAAACCGGAACATCGGGCAAAATATTTGGCTCGGTAACACCGATTCAGATTGCCAGAGCGATTCGTGAACAAAAAGGATATGAAATCGACAGAAAGCGTATTTCAATCATCGAAGAAGTGAAAGAACTTGGCACCTACAAAGCCCATATTGATTTCGGTAATGGCAACAATATCGAAATGGATTTTGAAGTAGTAGGCGAATAATGTCAATAGCTTATTGTATGAAAGGCCATCCATTGAGATGGCTTTTTTTATGCGCACATGTTGTTATTTGCCCCGCCAATAGATGGTTTTATTTATCACGACCGAATTGGAATTTTTGGTGTTAGCAGAATTTTATTTTGCGAAACCACCATGGGGTCACCGTTTTTTTTAAGGCGCAAAATTTGCGGATCAGCGATGCAATTATAGCAAAATAAAATAGTCGGCAGAGCTTAATGTTATCATAACAAGAAATAATTTTCTGTCGTATTTTTATCGGGCAATTTTGCAGAATAATTTTAAAAAAAAGTCATATGAAAAAGACCTTATCTACTGTCCTTTTGCTGCTTGCATCCTACTTCCTGCATGCGCAAGTTATTATTAACGAGGTGGAGTCCGATGCCGGAAACTTTGAGAGTTCCGGTGAATGGATCGAACTGAAAAACATCGGCGGCAGCCCACAGGATCTCAGTTGCTGGCGATTTACCAACGGCGGATCCTTTCAACTCACCATTCCGCAAGGTCTTACCCTCGCGCCGGGTCAATACCTCCTGATAGGTAACGCAACGAAAATGATGTGTGCAACCTGCGATTACAAATTTTTAAACACCCAATTTACCCTCAATGCGGATGGATTCGGTCCGGGGAGCGGCGCCTATGCCAACACGATTTTTTTAAACACTGATCAGTCGATCAATGGCGGATGCGATTGTCTGACCGGTAGTGGTGCGATCAATAACGGTGCCCTTTCGGGCGACCGCCTTGTTTTGTACAATGATGTCGGCAATATCGTTGACGCACTCCTGTTTTCGAATGGTGATGTGTATGGTGCCGGGGCCATTGTTACGTTGAATTTTAACGCTACAAATACCTGTCCGCCACTACCCAATATTTCCGTGCCTGATGTCAGCGACAATGTTTACAATGGTCGTGTGCTATGTAATGACCTGAATGGATGCAATTCATCTTATGCACGCTTACCGGACGGTAATAACGGCGCTACGGTTACCTGGTCGCAAGCAGGCAATCTCGCGTGTACAGGTTGTACCGATCCCTGTGGCGCGGCGATCACTACAGCCAGTGCCGATTTGCCCACGCCCGGGCTCGACAACAGTGCCGCGACCTATACAACCACATTAAATGGTAGCCCGGTTTTGGCTGCGCAAACAACCCTGAATATCTGTGGTGCCACACCCGTAACGTTTCAGTACCAGGTTTCCAATTTTACCAATGTCGCACTAGTAGCAACGCAAGCCTCCGGCAACTTAGGTTCGTACGTAAAAATTGGGAATGCAAACCCCGTGAATTTTGCAACAGCCACATTCAACAATGCCACGGGCGTCACCACTTTAAGTACAACCATCAACCCGCCGGTCGGTACAACCCACTACGAATTTGTTTGGGGTGATGCAAATACCAATTGTGTGTCTTGCCCCGGCTCCAATAGTCCTTTGGTACCCAACGATCCGACCTCAGTGAATAAAGAATGTTATGTCTACCATAAAGTTACGGTGATTCGCGAAGATCCGCAGGGTGGTTCGCCTGTTGCCAGTTGCTCGCTTCCCGGTAGTGTTACAGTAAGTGGCGCTACGGGTACCAATTTGAAATACACGCTGCAAAAGCAAAGTGTTTTGGCCGGTCCTTTTGTGACCATTGCCGGTCCGCAAAATGGCAATTCTTTTGGCGGGGTGATCGATGACGACGCTGATCCCCAATTACCCAATTATCAGGTACTTGTCAATACGGTAAATGCGACTTGTCCAAATCCTGCAGCAGTCATCGTTGCCGTTCCTGCAGCTTGTTTGGGAAATCCGGCTTGTCCGAAATACGAAACGGTCGGTCCGGGGCAGCCGACCTATTTGCCGGTAACAAATTCAACCGTTTGCGCCGGTTCCTCAGTCAATTTTGCCGTAAATATTACCGGAATCTGTAACAGTGGTATTGTAGAACTGATGTATGATTTCAACCCGGCATTTGATCCCTATACC
>CAZFKA010000015.1:0-11485 GCA_964519155.1 uncultured Bifidobacterium sp.
TCGATGTCGGGTTCGCTCAATTGTGGAAACTGCGTCATGGCAGCTTTATTCCATTTTACAAAAAGATCATTTCCGTATTTATCTCCACTGGCAATTACCGCTGCCGAATTGTGCACCCATTTATACAGCCATTCTTTGCTGGGAACGCGACTATCTGCTCCTTTCAGTGCAGGACCGGTCGCATCTTTCAGTGGATTGTGGCACGAGGCACAATTTGCCTGAAATAGCGCTTTACCATCCGGTGCAGCAATTGCGTTGAAAGTATGTGATAAGAGGAAAGCAAAAAGCAGTATAAATCCTTTAAAATCTTTTGCCATGCGGGATAGATAACTTAACATCAGTTAAATGTAATTTTGTGTTAAAGTTGAAAGTGGGCAAATATAGTAAGGGAATCCTACAAATTATAAACAATTGACAAAAAAATCTTTAGGCTTGATTTTACGATGTTTCAGCGAAGCATTTCAACAAAAACCTGTTCATTTTTCATGATTGTCATTAAATTGTAAAAAAATAAAATCCTTCCTTTTGTCTGCGCATAATTTCACATGAATCGCCGGATAATATGATCTCGATTTTCATGGATCGGTGTACCTTTACCCGATGCAGTTTTTCCTACCTGTCCCGGTTGACCCATTGGAACCCAAGATCCGTTACGAGCACGAAATTTACCTCACCGGATCATGCTTTACCGAGCACATGAGCCGATTTTTCAGCAAGGCAAAGTTCAGGGTAATGGACAATTCGCATGGCATACTGTTCAACCCTTACAGTGTGTGCCGTTCGCTACATGATGTGATCGAAAAAAAAGTTTATACGTCCGATGATCTATTCTTTCTCGACGAGTACTGGCATAGCTGGCAGCATCATTCCGCTTTTTCTGCGCTGCATCAGGATGATGTTTTGCAAAAGATCAATCAAACCATTGACGCCCACCATCAGTTTTTGCAAACTAGCCATTTCATCATCATTACGCTGGGTTCGGCTTTTGCTTATTATTTGCTGAACAGTGGATTTTATGTCAGCAATAATCATCGGGCTCCACAGGGATGGTTTCGTAAAGATCTCCTGCAAACGGATGAAATTGTTGATGCTTTACAACGTTTGCAGACAGCGCTACATGATTTTAACCCTCATCTGAAAATCATTTTTACGGTCAGTCCGGTCAGGCATATCCGTGATGGTGTGATCGAGAACAACCGCAGTAAAGCGCGTCTACTGGAAGCCGTTCATCGCATGCAAGGAACCTACTATTTCCCAGCGTACGAAATCATGATTGATGAGCTTCGTGATTATCGGTTTTATGACAGCGATCTGGTACACCCGAATTATGCCGCGACGCAGTATATCTGGGAAAAATTTGTTGCCCATTGTATCGATAAAGATTGTTACCCCGGTATGCTCGAAGCTGCGCAGATCAACAAAGCCTTGCATCATCGGCCAAAAAGCACGGAAAGCAAAGCCCACCAGCAATTTTTGCATGATTTCTTTCAGAAAACGACTGACCTCAGCATGCGCTACCCTATGCTAGATTTCACGGCGGAATTACGGTATTTCGGTAAACAGCCCTGAGATCTTGAGCGGCCAGCGGTTTGCTCAGGAAGGCAGTTGCACCATGATATTTTCAGCTTCTGATTTTCGAAGACTCAACTGATAACCGGCTACATTCACGGCAATCGGGTCACCAAAAGGCGCGGTCAATTCAACCGATATTTCTTCTTCAGGTATGCAACCCATTTCGAGTAGTTTTACAAAAAGATCGGTTTCACCAAAACTTTTGATAATGGCTTTTTGCCGGAATGGCAAATCGGTTAGCTTGACGAGTTTGTCACTCATTCGGCAGGGGAATATTCGTTCATAAAATTAAGTGCTTCCTGTATGTCGTTGTGAACAATACGATCGCAGTCCATATGAGATACGCGCGCTCTGAATGCTGCATGCAAGTGTTCAATAATGGCTGACGATAGCTGCGGCCTTCTGAAATCAAGCGCTTGAGCCGCGTTCAAGAGTTCAATAGCTAACACCATCTCGGTATTGCAAACGACCTCGTACAATTTTGTGGCTGCGTTAGCGCCCATACTTACATGATCTTCTTGCCCATTGCTGCTGACGATACTATCGACACTGGCCGGGGTACACAACTGTTTATTTTTACTTACAATACTCGCCGCAGTATATTGGGCAATCATGAGGCCGCTGTCGAGACCGGCGCTTTTAACCAAAAAAGGTGGCAAACCCCTTTGTCCGCTGATTAGTAAATAAGTCCGACGTTCAGCAATATTGGCAAGTTCTGCCGTAGCAATGGCCAGATAATCGAGATTGATGGCAAGGGGTTGCCCATGAAAATTTCCACCACTCAAAATCATATCTTCATCCGGAAAAACCAGGGGATTGTCGGTCACTGCATTGATCTCACGGGTTACGATCTGCTCGACATGCCAGACTGCGTCGCGGGTAGCACCATGCACTTGCGGAATACAGCGGAAACTATAAGGATCCTGTACCTGCTTTTTGGCTGAGGCAGCGATCTCACTGCCTGCCAATAGTCGCCGCATATTATCAGCGGTTTCTATTTGCCCTTTCTGTTGCCTGATTGTGTGAATTTGCGCCGTAAACGGTTCGGGTGTTGCATCGAAACCTTCGAACGACATTGCGGCAATCAGATCGGCCCAACGAATCAACTTTTTTATTTTCAGTAAACACCATACAGCGTAGCTGCTCATAAACTGTGTACCATTGAGCAATGCTAAACCTTCCTTGCTTTGCAACTGGAGAGTCGGCCAATTCAGTGATGCGGATTTTACCTTTTGCTGGTTGTAATACACCTCACCGCGATTGAGCAAAGGCAGGCTCAAATGGGCCAAAGGTGCCAGATCGCCGCTGGCTCCGAGAGAACCCATTTGGTATACCACTGGCAAAATGTTGTGGTTGTACATCGTCATCAATCGCTCGGCTACGGCCACACTCACCCCGCTATGTCCGTAAATGAAATTCTGAATTTTAAGCAGTAGCATTATTTTTACGATTGCTGCCGGTACTTCAGCTCCCAACCCGCAGGCATGGCTCAATACAAGATTTTCCTGTAGACGTCCAATATCCTCTTTTGAAATTTTCACATTGCAAAGGGAACCGAATCCGGTATTGATTCCATAATAGGTATTTCCTGATTCCTCCATTTTGCGGTCAAGGTAATCGCGGCATTTTTGGATTCTGGCTTTACTGTCGTCTGACAATTCAAGCGATTGCGTCAGGGCCTGTTCGATATGATCGAGTGTAAGTGGATCGGAATTTAGCAGATGCAAGGAGAAAAAGATTTTAAACGCGCAAATATACACACTTCCGTCGTTCATTCCATTAGTGCTTGGCAGACGGGTCACTATTCAACAAACAGCAATCAAGAGGCAGAACGAACTTTATCTTTACTGCCCGATCTGACCTCCTTCGCGCATTAACGGCGAAAATCGACAGGTAAATGATACTGCACACTTACCGGCTTCCCATCAAGCGTGGCGGGTTTCCATCGCGGCATCACCTCCACCACACGTTTGGCTTCTTTTGCCAGACTCTCACCATTTGGCGGGTACTTGATTATTTCCACATCTTTGACCCTTCCTTCTTTGTTGACGGTAAAGCTGACAACAACCTTCCCTGAAATATTATCTTGAATCGCTGACGATGGATAACGGATTTCCTTCGCCAAATATTGCATCAATCCATCACTCCCTCCGGTAAATTCAGGCATAATATCTGCCCTTTCATAAAGCGTATCCGGCGTATGTTTGGTAATGATCAACTCCGATTTCCCGCTGACCGGGTCCTCAACTTCAACCGTATCGGTTACACGTTGGTCAACGCTATATTTCGGCTGGCCTTTTTTGTGTTGTGCCTGTCCTTGTAAATACAAAGTAAGGAGGCAGATGGTACTGGTGCAAAACGCGAGTAAGTACTTCTGCAAAACAGCTCGTGTGGATTGTTTGTACAACATGGTAATTCTTGATTTTAAGGGGTGATGAAAAAAATGATGAACGAGTAAAGTAGGTGTATGGTGATAGCGAATGGCCTGTAAAATATTTTCAACATAATCGTCCTTCGTCATTTGCGCAGCGCTAATATCGTCGGCTTCAAATTCATGAATCAATTCAATTTCTTTGTGATACAGATACACAAAAGGGTTGTACCAGCATACAGATTGCAACACCGCAAACAGCAGTTTATCACGGCTATGCATCCGATCGACATGCACCGATTCATGATGTAAAATACTAGCGAGTACCGGCTTGTCTTTATAGGCGTCCGGAATAAAAATGTCACGGCCAAAAGAAAAGGGCGATTCAATTTGCGGATGAAAAAAAACTGATCGATCTCCGTAAGGCTCAAGTACTGCACCTTGTTTGATTCGCCGGATGACAAAATACCCCAAAGCAATCCGCAGCAGTCCCCACAAAAGACCAAGCATATACACGGCAAAGATGATTTTACTATAGTCGATCTCGTGTGTTTTCACTGAGTTCGTGTAAATTTCAATGGTATCGAGCGTTATCGCGAGTGGTGTATTTTTTTGAGTAATTTGTTGTCCGATCTTAAAACTGATTCCATTTAAAAAGGGCAGCATCACACTCAGCATGGCGGTCATGACAAGGTAAAAACGGTTCCAGCGAAAACTTTTTTTCCCTTTCATCAGCATACTGTACAGGGTGTAGAACACCCCGAGTAGCAAAATCGTTTTGATAAAATAAAGTATCATAAGCAGATCAATATTTTTCTTCAGTTGTGAATTAGCCTCCCTTCATGTGGGAAGTCATTTCGTTTATTTATTGTTTTTCAATTCGTCAACCAGCTTTTCGAGTTCCTTTATACTGATGTTCTTCTCTTTTACAAAAAAGGAGATTAGTTGTTTGGCCGATCCATCGAAATAATTTTTCAACAGGGGGGTCATACTGCGTTTGAAGTAAGTCTCCTTTTTGATGGTCGGATAATACTGATATGATTTTCCATAGGCTTTATAATCGACAAAACCTTTCTCCTGCAACAGTTTCACCAGCGTAGCCACTGTATTATAGTGGGGGCGTGGCTCAGGCATCTGTTCAATTATTTCTTTCACAAAGGCTTCATGCAGATCCCAGATAATGAGCATGATATCTTCTTCTGCGCGGGTGAGCTTTTCCATATTTTTAATTCCGGAACAAATGTATAACTATATTTTTAGTTTTAAAACTATTTTTTTAGTTTTTATTCCATTGAGCTTGCAAATCATCAAAAATGAAATACTTTTAACCATCTAAAACAATAAGCATGACCAGCAAAGCAACTACCGTAGCGGCCTATCTCGACGAAATTCCTGCAGAACGCCGCGATGCCTTCGAAAAATTAAGAAAAACCATTTTGACAAATTTGCCGAAAGGTTTTACTGAATGTATGAATTATGGAATGCTGGGTTATGTGGTACCGCACAGTTTGTACCCACCTGGATATCACTGCGACCCTGCATTACCCTTACCTTTTGCTTCGCTTGCTTCACAAAAAAATTCAGTTAATTTTTACCACATGGGGATCTATGCTGATCCGAAATTGTTACAATGGTTTCAGGATGAATTTCCCAAACACAGCAAAGCCAAATTGGATATGGGTAAAAGTTGTATCCGGTTCAAAAAAATGGACGATATCCCCTATGACCTAATCGGTGCCCTGATGAAAAAGATGACGGTAAAAGATTGGATCGATCGTTACGAGTCAGCCTTCACCAGAAAAAAATAAAGAATCTGCCTGCCTCTTTTTCCAGGATAGTTGTATGAAAAACGCCGAAGCAGGAATTATTTCTTTTTCTTTGCCGGTTCTAAAAAACCAACCTAATTGAAAAAGTTTTTGCAAGTGGCAGTTGATGCTGTCAGGGGAATCGAACATGACTATACCAAAGGCAGTATGCGTGAGGCCATTGTTTTGTTGGCCATTCCCATGATTTTGGAGTTGAGTCTTGAAAGTGTGTTTGCACTGGTCGATATGTTTTTTGTAGGCAAACTCGGGCGCAATGCCATTGCGACGGTTGGACTGACCGAAAGTGTCGTGACGATCGTTTATTCGGCAGCCATTGGACTGAGTACTGCGGCGTCAGCTATTATCGCCCGACGTATTGGCGAGAAAGATCCCGAAGCAGCGTCGATGGCGGCAATGCAAAGTATTCTCGTCGCATTGTTTGTCACGGCAATACTCAGTACGGCCGGTGTTGTTTTTGCATCGGATATTCTGAGGCTAATGGGTGGTTCCGCAGTAGTTGTGCGTGAAGGAGCGGTGTTTACGCGTATCATGCTGGGTGGCAGCGTAGTGATTATGCTGCTTTTTTTGATCAGTGGTGTTTTTAGAGGTGCCGGCAACGCTGCCATTGCCATGAAAAGCCTTTGGATTGCGAGCGGGATCAATATTGTACTTTGTCCATTATTTATTTTCGTTTTTGGCTTTGGCTTAAAGGGCGCTGCAATAGCCACCACACTCGGCAGAGGTGCCGGCGTATTATACCAATTGTATCATTTGCTACATCAAACCGGGCAGATCAAGGTGCTGCGCAAACACCTTACACCCCATTGGCTGACCATACGCTGTTTGCTTGAAATCGCGTGGCCGGCGACTTTTCAGTTTGTGATTGCCTCTGCGAGTTGGATCGTGATGTCGAAATTGGTAGCGGAGACCGGGGGCACGGATGCTTCAGCCGGATATCAGATCGCGATTCGCAATGTGGTGTTTTTTATTTTACCGGCTTGGGGACTTAGTAATGCAGCGGCTACACTGGTTGGACAAAATCTGGGAGCGCTGGAACCCGAAAGGGCAAAAAAAAGCGTACTGATGACCGCAAAATATAACTCATGGTTTATGGGATTTGTGACCTTGATTTTTGTCATTTTCCCGGAACCTATTATTTCTTTTTTTAGCAACGATGAGGCAGTGGTCGCCTATGGCGTATCTGCGTTACGGATTTTTGGCACCGGGTATGTCTTTTACGGCATAGCTATGGTTATGATGCAGGCGTTGAATGGCGCGGGAGACACCCTGACGCCCACGATCATCAATTTTGTTTGTTTTTGGCTGATACAAATTCCATTGGCCTATTTACTTTCCAGCACTTTTCATTTCGGACCAAGCGGTGTGTTTGTTGCTGTTCCCGTAGCCGAAACACTGATCGCCGTTGTTGCGTATTGGTATTTCAAAAAAGGGAAATGGGCTGAAAAAAAAGTATGACCTTTGGCATGGTTTAATCTTGCCCCATCCACAAAGCCCCTCCAATACTGCTTCTTACCGCTCCGGTAACCGACATCAATACATTGACCTCTTCGCGCCATCGCAGTACACCAATCAGTGCCATGATCAATGCTTCCTTATATTGAATCAAATCGTCTGCGGGAACCTCAACCACGATATTCTTCTCCATAAGAAAATGGGCAATCCGCGACAGCAAAAATGAATTGAAAGCTCCGCCACCGGTAACAAGCATCTTTGTTGTTTCGGGCTCAATATGGCAAACCGCCGCTATTTGTTGAGCGATATGCTCGCAATAGGTTCTTAATTTATCCTGCACCGGAATCTGCAATTGGTGAATAATAGCCAGCACTTGATCGGTGCCAAATTCATTGGACAAGGATTTTGGTGCCGGGCGTTGATAATATGCTAAAGCATTCAGGTCAAAGAGCAGATCTTCGTTAAGTTTACCGGTTGCAGCCGCCTGTCCGTTCGCGTCGTACTGATACCCGAGTTCGTTACTCAACAAATCAAGTACACGGTTGGCTGCGCAAACGTCAAAAGCCTGCAAGTTGCCATGGTGAGAAAGGGAAATATTGCAAATACCGCCGATATTGAGCAAATATGGATAGGCTTGCCAAAGCAGTTTTTCGCCAATGGGTACGATCGGGGCACCCTGTCCGCCAAGGGCGATATCCATATTGCGCAGGTCACTCACAACAGGCAAATGCGTAATGGCAGCAATAGCGGCACCATCTCCCATTTGAAACGTCATACCCGCTGCAGGTTCATGAAATACGGTATGGCCATGGCTGGCAATCAAATGTACTTTGTGTTGCAGCTCATATTTAACGATAAAGGCTTGAATGGCATTACCCATCCAATGCCCGAAGGCAGTGTGGGCAAGCATGAGGTCTTTCGCATGAAGGCTAGTGACCGTAGCCAGGCGACTCCGCCATTCATCAGGAAATGCGATACATTCAGCCCGGTCGATCTGATACGACCATTTTCCACCCGTCTCGGTGAGGGTACAATACGCTATATCGAGCCCATCCATGGAACTACCACTCATTGTTCCGATTACATGATAAACCATGTTGCAAATATAGGTGTGGAGTCATCAAAGTGCCACATTTCCGGTAAAAACAGCTTTTTAAAACGTAGATGAAATCGTGCTTTACTGCTGCGAAAGCTTTACCAGAAACAAACGCTATGGATTAACTTCACGTCTTAATCGTTAAACTGCAACCTTATGAAGTATTTTTTAGCCTGGATAATGTTGATTGCATCGATAAACAGTTATGGACAAAACGCGGGAAACATCTGGTTTTTTGGACAAAATGCCGGATTGAATTTTAACACCACCCCCCCGACGCCTTTGGCGGGTGGACAAATCAATACCATTGAAGGATGCTCGAGTATAGCAGACCCGGTGACCGGCAATTTATTATTTTATTCCGATGGAATCACCGTGTGGGATAAAAATCACAATCCTATGCCGGCGAGCGTTGCTACCCCGCTGAACGGTGATCCTTCGAGTACCCAGAGTGGTGTTATCGTGCCAAAACCCGGTAGTTCAACCCTTTATTATATTTTTACAACACCGGCACAATTAGCTTCCTGGTCTGGTACCACAGCAGCCATGTGTTACAGTATTGTAGACATGTCGCTTAATGGGGGAAATGGTGATCTCACAGTGGTTAATACCGTTTTGATTGATTCGTCGACCGAAAAAATTGCGGGTGTTGGCAACTGCAATGGCAGTGAATACTGGATCGTAGGGCATCATTGGGGGACCAATAATTTTTATGCCTTTAAACTAACGGCGGCCGGTATTGCTCCTCCTGTCATTTCGAGTGTGGGTGCAGTGCATCAGGAACTGGGCAGTGGTCAAAAATCTGAATCGATCGGTTATATGAAATTTTCGTCTGATGGTAAAAAACTGGGTTTGGTTACCTATGTGAATATGAATACGATGGAGTTATTCGATTTTAATACCAATACCGGTGTGGTTTCAAATCCAATAACGGAGGTCTATCCTTTCGATCCTAATAATAGCTCCGACGGTTTATATGGCTGCAGTTTTTCGCCCGACAATTCGAAATTTTATGTTTCCTTTTTCTCCCAATTCGTTGCCAGCAAAGTATATCAATATGACATGAATGCCATCACACCGGCAGCGATTTTGGCGAGTAAAACAGAAGTTGCAACCGCTGCAACGCCCTTTGGCGCAATTCAAAACGGACCTGACGGTAAAATGTATATCTCATCGTTTGGGGTTGCGACATTGGATGTCATTACGAGTCCGAACAGTTTGGGTCTGGCTTGTGGGTACAGTGCCGCGGCCCAGCCGATTGCGGGTACCACCACCTTCGGATTACCGGTTATCATTGAGAGTTTTTTAACGGTCACAGCGCCTCCGCTTTTTGATGTGCCGGCAGAAAACCAAATCTGTATTGGCGATACGATTGATGCGCCACAAACGACAAAAAACACTTTTTCGATTTCTCCAAACACCTATTCGGTCAATGCCGATTCATCTCTGGTTCGTTTTTTCCCGACCACAACCACTACCTACACGATCGTCAACACCAGCGATTGTGCTACACCTGACACAACGTTGTATACCATTACCATTATGCCGCCGCCGATCGCAGACTTTATCTTTGACCCGGTATCACCCACATTGAAAAATGCGACAATCACCTTGCTCAATCAAAGCCAGCTTGCCGACCATTACGAGTGGTTTGAAAACAATACCCTGCATGGCACGACCACCGATTATACCTTTGCTAATCCGGGCATTGGTACCTTCTGTTATACCCTCATCGCTTACAATGCGCTGGGTTGTTCAAATACAGTGACCAAATGTGTTAAAATCAAAGATTCGATTCCGAGTACATTCTTTATCCCCAATATTTTTACACCCAATGGCGATGGACTCAATGATGTATTTCGCGTGATCGGAAAGAATATCCATGTCAATCTGTTTTCAATTTATGATCGTTACGGACAATTGCTGTTTCAAACTGATGATTTGGCCACGGGATGGAATGGTGATTACAAAGGTGTGCAATGTGATGTAGGTACCTACTTTTACCTAATCCATTACAGCGATGCAGAAGGCAATGGCAAAATTGAAAAAGGTGACGTGACGATCATGCGTTAGCACTTCAGATCGTTCCCTACTAAAGCTTGACAACGACGTAAAGTTTATTTTCATACTCCGGAAATCTGCTTTATCTTTCGCTCATGGTACATCATCTCGCTCAATCTCATTCACTGGTAAACACTTGGATCAATGAGCTCCGCAATACGGAGATTCAGGGAGACAGAATGCGGTTTAGAAAAAATATGGAAAGGATCGGAGAAGTGGTTGCTTACGAAATCAGCAAAACCATGCCGTATACTGAGGTAGAAATCAATACTCCCCTGGGCATCTATTACGGCAAAGGACTTGCCCATCAGCCCATCATCGCTACCATTTTCCGAGCCGGTTTTCCTTTGTTTCAGGGCATTTTGAATAATTTCGATCGGGCAGATTGCGCATTCATCGCTGCTTATCGCAAACATCATCAGGACGGCTCTTTTAATATCAATCAGGAGTATGTGACCTGCCCCGATCTGGAAGGTAGAACGCTGATCATTGCCGATCCGATGCTGGCTACCGGCTCATCGCTGATCATGGCGCTCGATGAATTATTTGAATACGGAACACCCTGTGCTGTTCATATTGTAGTGGCAATAGCGTGTACCGAAGGTATTGCACGGGTTCGACAGAAGTATCCCGAATTTACCATTTGGGCAGCCGATATTGATGAGGAACTTACAGCAAAGGGATATATTGTACCCGGTTTAGGCGATGCCGGTGATCTCAGTTTCGGTAGTAAGCTGCAAGTCTAAAATCGTTTATCAACCGTTTTCAGCCTACTACATTTTTTTTTGACCCCGTTGTTTCTTTCCGAAATGCTGCCTATTGGCTACCAGTCTTTTTCTAACTTCACGGCCTGTCCGCGCCCTTTTTCCTTTTTATCGCGCAATTTCTTTTCTTCCTGATTCAGGGCATTTAATATCTGATCCGCCTGCTTTTCGGTCAGTTTACTGGGCATAGGTTGCGGCTTTTGATCTCCTTTTTCCTGTTTATCATTCCCCTGATCATTTTTTTGTTGATCTTTATTATCGCGATCTTCCTGATCTTTTTGCTGGTTGTTGTTGTTTTTGGTTTGCTGATCCTTATCCTGATCTTTTTTGTCCTGATTCTTCT
>CAZFKA010000015.1:11585-27266 GCA_964519155.1 uncultured Bifidobacterium sp.
GATTCTTCTTGTCTTGTTGATCTTTTTGTTGATCCTGTTTGTCCTTGTTCTGCTGTTTGTTATTTTTATCTTGTTGTTGTTTCTCACTGTTTCGTTTCATCGCTTGTGCATAGGCGAGGTTATACCTTGATTCCGACGAGGAGGGATTTTCGCGAAGGGCTTGTTTAAAATAATTTATCGCCTCATCCCATTTTTTTTGTTCAAGAAATGAATTACCGATATTGTGATTGGATATTGATCGAAGTCCTTTATCCGTTGCGTTTCGTGCCACGGCTTCGTATTGTTTGTTAGCCGCCGCAAAGTCCTTTTGTTGATACAATGAATTGCCCAGATTATACTGTGTCTCTTTATTTTTTTTGTTTTGCAATGCTGATGAATACGCTTCTGCTGCTTCTTTAAATTGCCCTTTTGCATACAACTGATTGCCCCGGTAAACGGCTGCGTCACGGATCTGTGCGTGGAGCTGCAGGGAAAAAAACATCAAAATGATCAAGCTGATTTTGCTCATCGTTGTAGTATTTTTTTACGGGTAGGTATGAAAAAATCAACTAATAGGAAGATCAGGCTGAACAACAAAAAATATTGAAAATAACTATTGTAGTCAACAAACAAACTATCCCCGAAGTTCTTTTGTTCTATCCTACCGATTTGCGTAGCGATGGCCTGTGCGGCAGACTCAGTATTGGTTAAATGGGTGTAGATCCCTTTGCCATCATCTGCAATTTTTTGCAACTCCTCTTCGTTGAGTTTCGAAATGATCTCCTCCCCCTGTTCATCTTTTTTATTTTCGTTTGTTTGCGGATCCCAGATTGGTGACCCGGCGGCCGACCCAACACCCACTGTATTGATCATAATGCCTTCATCGATTGCTTTCTTTACTTCTTCTGCGGCTGCTTCATCATGGTCTTCCCCATCACTGATCAGCACCACACTTTTGTATTTTGTTTCCTTGCTATTGAACGAGCGACGTGCTATGCTTAGGGCATCGGCCAATACTGTACCTTGGGTGGGCACCTGATCGGGCGATGCGGTGGCCAGATTCAACTTCAAAGCCGGCAAATCGATGGTGAGAGGTACCAGGTTGTACGCCCTGCCGGCAAACACGATCAATCCGATGCGGTTATTGCTGAGCTTTTCCAGTAATTGTAAAATAAACAATTTTGATTTTTCGAGACGATTTGGCGCAACATCTCTGGCCAGCATACTCTTGCTGACATCG
Source organism: uncultured Bifidobacterium sp. (assembly GCA_964519155.1). Lineage (GTDB taxonomy): Bacteria > Bacteroidota > Bacteroidia > Chitinophagales > Chitinophagaceae > OLB11. Next base: position 12,805 of record CAZFKA010000015.1, read on the forward strand.
AGGGCGATTATAACATCAATACCTTTGCGTTGAACTTTTTCTGATCGGGCTCCCGATTGTAAATTAGCCAAGCCGACAATGGCAAAAAAAACAGCCAGACAAACCATAACAAATTTCAAGCGATTGCGCGTTGTACTATAGCTTGGCAACAACCTGTTCACAAGATGTATGTCGCCAATTTTTTCCAGTTTCCGATTTCGAACAATCGTCCAGGTATAGTATATCACCACCAGAAGGGGCAAAATGGCCAGCAGCCACAAATATTCAATATGCTGAAACCGTAACACGGCGGCAAATTTAAATGGACCCTATGGTGTTCGTTAGGGTTTAGGGAACTTTTAACGTAAGAAAAAGAATGCCCGATGCAGCTAAATGGTGCTTGCGGCCTATTCGTAAAACTGATACGACACGTATAAAATCTATTTTTTTATCCGTTTGTTTGCCCGTACTTTTGTATCCATAAATAATAAAATCATGGCGTATTCAGAAAAAGTGCTTGAGCACTATAATAATCCTAAAAATGTAGGTACACTTGACAAAAGCCAAAATACAGTGGGTACCGGTTTGGTGGGTGCTCCGGAATGTGGCGATGTGATGCGTTTGCAGATAGAAGTTGACGAAGCGACCGGTATCATTAAAGATGCAAAATTTAAAACCTTCGGTTGTGGATCAGCCATAGCATCATCGAGTGTTGCCACTGAATGGTTGAAAGGAAAAACCATCGATGAAGCGGTGAGTATAGACAACATGGATATTGTAGAAGAATTGAATTTGCCTCCGGTGAAGATTCACTGCTCTGTGTTAGCGGAAGATGCCATTAAAGCTGCCATTAATGATTACCGTATCAAAAATGGCATGGAAGCCTTGGCACTGGAAGAAAAAATTGTGCACTAGTATTTTTATCGAACTGCATTGAGCGTCTCCGGATACCGGAGACTTTTTTTTATCTAGCTGATTGATTTGATTTTTTTCGTAACTTTAACTGATGAAAACGCCCACTTTGCTGGCTGTACTTTTTTTGTTTTTTCAGCCGGCCTTTGCCCAACAGTATTTCCCGCAGCAAACGCTTAAAGACACCACTGTTGCCGCCGTCGCAGCGTATGTGAAGGAAATCGATCCTTGGCTCAAGCATGCTGACGTTGATATTGAATTGACGTTTTACAAGAGATCTGTAGCATCATTGCACTATACCTTTGCGGTTGTATATCAGCATATCCCTTTGTTTCAGTCTACCATAAAAGTCAATACTGATCATCGCGGCAAACTGCTTTCTCTCAAAAAAGAAAACGCAGATATAAGCCAACTGGTTTCGTTTGACTTTAACACAGAAAAATTAATTTGGGAAAAAACCGATCTGCAAAGCATTTTTCATGGACAGTATCCGGTTTCCCGAACTGAATTGAACATCGATGTAAGCGGAGAGCAACCGGCGCTCGTGATGCGAATTGATTGCTTTGGCAAGACTTATGATCACACATATATTGTCAATCGCAAGGGAGAAACAATAGCAGAATGGAACAATAGCCGTTTTTTAAAAAAGGACTCCCTGATTCACGGAAAGATTTTCAAACCCGATCCTCTGACCAGTTTATCACAAACCTACGGCGCACCGTATATTGATGATGCAGATAATAATCTGCCGTGGTTTGGTCCGGCGTATCTTCAACAAGATGTTTTGGCAACTTTTGAAACGACAAACAATACTTTTTACCTTGAGAATGAGCTCGTAACGATCGCCGATTTCGACGCACCAACTATTGCCCCTGTCACCAGTGCAACGCCTGATTTTCTCTTTAACAGAAGTGAAAGTGGATTTGAAGATGTAAACACATTGTATCATATCACAGCGTTTCACGATTATATCGCTTCCATTGGTTACGATACTTTGTTGAAAGATGGTATCACGGTGGATACACATGGTATGTTGGGTGCCGACAACTCAATGTTTAACCGCAATGGAGGAAATCCGACCCTTGATTTTGGTACCGGTGGTGTTGACGACGCCGAAGATGCTGATGTGATCATTCATGAATATTGTCATGGATTAAGCTGGAGTGCGAATGGCAACGATAACTTCAGCAATCCGCGAATGGGACTCGATGAGGGATTAGCCGATTACTTTGCTACTTCTTATTCGCGGGCGATCAATCCTTTTCAATGGGAAAAAATGTTTAGTTGGGATGGCCACAACGAATATTGGGGTGGAAGAATAGCCAACACGGCAAATAATTATCCTGCCGGAGCCAATATCTATGCAGTGGGCGAAGTTTGGAATGCCGCGATGAGCAGTATCTGGACCGACCTGGGCCAAATCGTAACCGATAAGCTGATGCTTGAAGCCATGCATTTTTTTACCAATAATACGACATTGTCGGAAGCCGCCTATTATGTGATGCAGTGCGACACTATTTTATTCAATGGATTACATGCCAATACGATCTGTGCAAAATTTCAAAATAAAAATATCCTTACCGCTAATTGTTTACCCTCTGCTGTTGAGGAGGTAAAGAAATCAGCGGCCATCACCATCAGTAACAGCTACGGATTTGCGTTCTTGCATGAGGCGTTGCGTATAGGATTTAAGGACGCTAGTACCGGCACCCTGACCCTGTATGATCTTACAGGAAAAGAAGTTTATACACATAACTTTCGAAATAGTTTTTCTGAAACGCTGCATCCGGATTCCTTTGCTGCCGGTATGTATGTCTTGCGTATCGCCACGGAGACTGATCAGAAAACCATCAAACTCAATCGCCGATAATGCAGGCTACTTCTTTCGGAAAAAGAGTCTGATCGGCACACCTTTGAAATTAAAATGTGTACGCAATTTATTTTCAAGAAAATTACTGTATGCTTCCTTGATCTCGGTCGGATGGTTTGCATAAAAAGCAAAGGATGGCACAACCACCGGCAATTGCGATATATACTTGATACTGACTGCATTCCCCCGGTAGAACGGTGGGGGGTAATGGGCGATTTCCTTGAGCATGATCTCATTCAGTTGCGAAGTAGGAATATGGCGGCTACGGTTTTCATTGACCTCAAGAGCCACTTCGATCGCCTTGTGAATCCGTTGCTTTTCTGTTGCAGAAATAAACAAAATGGGCACATCGGTAAAAGGTGATATTTTTTCGCGGATATGATCTTCCGTTCGTTTAGAAGTCATGGTTTCTTTGGTCACTAAGTCCCATTTGTTAACCAATATCACAATGCCTTTTCCTTTGCGTGCTGCCAGACTGAAAATATTGACATCTTGTGCGGTAATGCCTTTGGTGGCATCGATCAGCAGAAGACAGATATCTGCTTCCTCCAGGGCTTTCACTGCACGAATGGTGGAATAAAACTCGATATTATCTTTTTCTGTGTTCTTTTTTCGTAATCCCGCCGTATCAATTAAAATAAAATCTTTACCATACAGATTATAATGCGTATGAATACTGTCGCGTGTGGTGCCCGGAATGTCGGATACTATATTGCGTTGCCCACCGACCAAGGCATTTAGTAACGAAGATTTACCCGCATTGGGTTGACCAACGATCGCTATTTTAGGTAATTCTGCCGGAAGACTCTCTTTTTCATTCACCATGAAGCCGGTGATCTGATCTAACAAATCGCCGGTACCACTACCCGACAGCGACGAGATAAAATGCAAATGTTCAAATCCTAAAGCATAAAATTCAGTCCCATCGACATGCCTTTTACTGTTATCTACTTTATTAACAACCACCAACACCGGCTTTGTGGTACGGTGAAGGAGTTGTGCAAATTCTTCATCAAGTCCCATTATGCCGGCGGTAACATCCACAACAAAAATAATAACGTCGGTTTCTTCGAGCGCAATAAGCACCTGTTCCCGAATTTCCTTTTCAAAAATATCATCTCCGTTTGCTACATATCCGCCGGTATCGATCACATGAAAAGTTTTGCCATTCCACTCGCTATCGCCATACTGACGGTCGCGGGTAACACCGCTCACATCGTCGACAATAGCCTTGCGTTCGCCAATTAGTCTGTTGAATAAAGTTGATTTTCCTACATTAGGACGACCAACAATCGCTACGGTATACATCTGTTTATAATTTGAAAATTGATTGGAGATTAATTTTTACGTTACAAAAAAAGGCAAAGATTCACTTTGCCTTTATGTAGTTGCGAGAATAGGGATCGAACCTATGACCTTCGGGTTATGAGCCCGACGAGCTACCGCTGCTCTATCTCGCGGTGCGAAGGTAGCATAAAATCAGCTTGTAACAAATTCTTCTTGTTATCTTTGTCCTAATGAATGAGTTTAAAAGTGGTTTCGTGGGCATCTTCGGGAAACCAAATGCCGGTAAATCAACGCTTTTGAATGCTTTACTCAATGAAAAACTGGCTATTGTATCACCTAAAGCCCAAACAACCAGAAATCGCATTCTGGGTATTTTGACCGAACAACATTACCAGATCATTTTTTCCGATACACCGGGCATTTTGCAAAGCAGCTATAAATTACACGATCGTATGCTCAACGAAATTGAGCAGGTTAAACAAGGAACAGATCTTTTTCTGTTTGTAGCTGATATACGCGATGAAGCAAATGAAACCTTGTCGCTGCTACAACAACTTTCGTCAAAAACCCCCGTTTTGCTTGTTGTCAATAAAACCGATAAAGGAAATGATGAACGACTGACCTTATATAAAAACGCTGCTGCGCAGTATAAACAGGTTAAAGCAGTAATCGGTGTTTCAGCACTGCAAAAAACAAAGCTAGATGATTTACTGGCCTTGATCGTGGAACGACTTCCTGCAATGCCTGCCTATTACGATGAGGATACGTTGACCGATAAACCCATGCGTTTCTTTGTAGCAGAGTTGATCAGAGAAAAATTATTTTTCCTGCTCAATGAAGAAATCCCCTATCACTCCGCTGTTGTTGTGCGACAGTATGAGGAAAAAAATACGCTGACCAAAATCGTTGCAGACATCGTGGTTGGGAGAGAATCACAAAAAGCTATTTTGATTGGTAAACAGGGAAGTATGATACGTGAGATCGGGCAACGGGCACGTGAGGACATTGAAAAATTTATTGACCGAAAAGTCTTTCTTGAGCTTCATGTTAAAGTAAGGAAAGACTGGCGAAACAACGATCTCTACCTGAAAGAATATGGATATTGACATGCCAACTGCTTTGTCGATTTCACGAATCCATGAAAAACTTCTGACCGATCGGCATATCACCCTTGACCTTTTGCGGGCAGACCGCTTACATCCCCTGATATCGGGTAATAAATGGTATAAGCTCAAGTATAATATTGCACGGGCGCAGACTGAACAGGTTGATCGGCTGTTGTCTTTCGGCGGACCGTATTCGAATCACCTGCATGCTTTGGCCTATGCGGGGCAACTCGCAGGACTAAAAACAACCGGGATCGTCCGCGGTGAAAAAGTGTACAACAAAACACTGGCTGATTGTGAACGATGGGGAATGCAGTTGCATTTTATTTCGCGTGCGGAATATCGACAAAAAGACCAGACCGATTTTATCACCCGACTTAGCACACACTACCCCGGACATTATATTATTCCGGAAGGAGGGAATAATGAATCGGGTATAAAAGGTTGTGGTGAAATGCTTGTCGGTATTGACCTGCAACAGTATGAACAAATCGTATGTGCGGTCGGTACAGGGGCAACCCTAAGCGGCCTGATTAACGCTTCGCCTGAGCAGATACCCATTACAGGATTTGCCGTGCTTAAAAATGGCGCCTATCTTACAGAGACTGTGAAAAACAATACCCGACGACAAAACTGGACGATCAATTCCGATTATCACTTTGGTGGATTCGGCAAACGCAACAATCGGGTATTGCAGTTTATGCACGACTTCAATACTGCTCATCAGATTGAGCTCGATTTTGTGTATACGGCAAAAATGATGTGCGGATTGTATGATCTGATTGAAAAAAACAATTGGAAAAATACCCGGATCTTAGCCATACATACCGGGGGGGTGCAAGGTAATCGCAGTCTTTGACTTTGTGTAATAAACCATTTTAATGTCTCAGGTTATCGCTGGCCGGTTGTTGGTCAGTACACGAAATTTACAACACAATTAAACTTGATTTTTCAATAATGCCGTTGTTTGTCCGCAGTTTCTTTAGCCATTCATTTTGAATTTTATTTTCTATATTCGCAGGCATTATGTTTGTACGGATAACGCTTTTCTTATTGTTTGCCATGCAGGTCTGTTACGCACAACCCCCGCAGCTACCCGCCATGAATATTGTGACGGAAAAGGCACAGAATATCCTTAGCTGGACAAATCAATACGATGGCATTAAGTCGATCGCCATACAACGTTCAGTAGACAGTATCCGGAACTTCACAACAATCGGCATTCTTGATCATCCTAAAAAAGGAGTGTTATCCTACACAGATGCCAGACCCTTGCCCGGAAGAAATCATTATCGCTTGTCGGTTGATTTTACCGGAGATATGGAATGGTTTTCAAATGTATACAAGGTTACGCTTGACTCAGCGGTGATCGCCAAATCGGTATTGGGCGCGATAGAAACAGGCACTACCAAAAGCAATATGACCGGTGTAAATGCAACAACTCCTGATCCGACCGATTTTTATTATACTCCCTCGCTTCGAATTTATACCAATCCCTATACCGGGCATATCAACATCAATCTTACCGATGCGTTGAGCAAAAAATACTCCATTCGTTTTTTTGATCCTGAGCAAAGTGAAGTATTGCGTGTAGCGCGTGTTTCAAAAACAGTGTTGATCCTCGACAAAAACAATTTTAATTCACGGGGGACCTATTCATTCAAATTATTTGATGGCGCCTCATTGGTTGAAACCGGATATATTACAATTTACTAGACGATTTCGCAGAAATCCAGATCGTAAAATGTGATGATCTCACGGGCATAGTCTTCAGTAAAATAAATTTTTGCCCCGTACTTGCCATAAACCGGATATTTATCTTTTTCGTTCTCAGACTTTTCCCTGAAATTATACCCCACCAAAAACAGCTCAGGTTTTTCCTTCATTTTGATCTTGTAAATTCGACGGTGATTAGCTGTCTTGAGCCAGTTAAGAATAGGCTCTATTTCAAATTCTTGTACGTTTTGCAATTTGACACGATACACTTCCGATCCCTGATCATAATGGTCGGTAAAAATTAAATTGAAATTGTGCACATAGCAGGCCAAACAATAATCGTCTTTGATCACCGCCGGTGTTTCCATGTCACCGATGATCTCTACCGCCAAACCCAATTTTTCCCAGAATTTTTGTAAACGAAAATTTCTTTTCTGAACGGTCTCTTTCAACTCTTTACTGAGTTTTCGCTTCATCGTAGTGCGTTCCATGTCGGTGATTTTTTCAATTTTCCTCGCAAAATTAATTACTTATGTTGTTACAACTACACAAAGTTAGCTAATTGTTTACTAATTCAGTCGTGAAAAAACTACATATATCGCAAATGACGATAGATAGGCCACCAGCCCCATAAGTAAAAATTGCATCACAGGATATAGCCAACGCCCGGTTTCTCGTTTCACCACCGCAAGGGTACTCATACATTGCATGGCAAAGGCGTAAAAAATAAGCAGCGATAATCCGGTGGGTAATGTATAAACCTGCTTCCCTTTTTCATCGACCGCGCTAAACATTCGTGCCCGCAAAGTAGCATCGTCATCTTCATCTACACTATACAGTGTGGCCATGGTACCGACAAACACTTCCCGGGCTGCAAACGAGGTAATCAGGGCAATACCGATCTTCCAGTCGAAACCCAACGGCTTAATGAGTGGTTCAATTTTTTTACCCACCCATCCTGCATATGAATTTTGCAAATTCGTTTCGGCAATAAACCTTTCGTCATTTGATGGACCATAGGACGAAAGCCCCCATAAAATAACTGAAATAATCAGAATGATTTTTCCGGCCTCAAAAACAAACACACGCGCTTTTTGAATCATCGTCATGAACGTATTCCGCCATCGCGGTTTTCGGTAAACCGGCAGTTCCATGAGGAAGATACTTTTTTCTTTCACTTGCAAAAAGAAATTCAGAATGAAGGCGGCAAACAACGCCATAAAAAAACCCAGCAGATACAGACCAAAAAGCACCAGACCATGCAGGTTGATAAAGCCCGCAATAAAACGGTTGGGGATCACCAGAGAAATCAGAATGGTATATACCGGCAAACGAGCACTGCAACTCATAAACGGCGTGATGAGAATGGTGATCAGCTTTTCCTTTTTATTTTCGATGGTGCGGGCAGCCATAATAGCGGGTACCGCACAAGCGACGGCACTGATCATGGGCATGACCGACTTACCGTTTAGCCCTACCTTGCGCATCAGCCGATCGGTCAGAAAACTGATTCTTGCCATATAACCACTATCTTCAAGCAGCGAGATGACGCCAAACAGAATCATGATTTGTGGGATAAAAATGACAATACCATTGATACCGGCCAGCAGTCCATTGACAAAAAGATCGCTTAAAAAATGGTGTGGTAAATTGTTTTTCAACAAACGAATTAAATGACCAAAGCCTACATCGATCCAGTTCATGGGAAACTGAGCCAGCCAGAAAATACTTTGAAACATTACAAATAAAACCGCCAGCAAAATAAAATTCCCATACACCGGATGCAGCAATACGCGATCGATTTTTTCAGAAAACATTTCACGTTCATGGGGAAGGGTTTCTTTTACACAATGAAGCATCACTTTTCGGATCGCAGCATATCGTTGCAGGGTTTCTTCGGCCTGAATTTTTATTTTATTAAAACCTGCATCCTGTAAACGTAAACGGAGAGCATCCTTTTCGGTTTGCGTGATGGTTTTACCCCTATCGAACGCTGATGCAAAATGAATCGCAGCATAAGCATTGAGTTCAGGGTGGGTGCGTCTGACCGCCGCTACGGTTTGGGGCGACAACGCTTCATTATCGATAAAGTCTTTTGGGTTGGGCACAAAAGGAATGGACAAACTTGCTTCGATTTGCTTTTTCAGTTCAGGGATACCCTTGTTGTTGCGCGGGTTGATCGCCAATACCGGAAAGCCCAATTCGCGTGAAAGCCCGTTCAGATCGATCTCAGTTCCCTTGCGTTTGGCAATATCCAACATCGTGAGCGCGATGATGACCGGCTTTTTGATATCGATGATCTGCGAACAAAACAACAAATTCCTTTTTAAATTCGATGCATCGGCCACCACGATCACAAGGTCGATCTTCAATGCCGGATCCTCATCAAAAAGTACATCCACCGTAACTGTTTCATCGTCACTTTTCGGATATAAACTATAGGTGCCGGGCAGATCAACAATAGTCACCGCTCGCTTGTCGGGCAAAACAGATTTACCGGTTTTTTTATCGACGGTCACACCCGGAAAATTCCCAACTTTCTGATTCAGACCGGTCAACGCATTAAATAATGAAGATTTACCACTGTTAGGATTTCCGACAAGGGCAATATTGCTGGCTCTGCTCAAAATGAGTTTAAAAAAGCGAAGATAGTCTGAAAACCGTTCAGGGGTTTGTGCTAAAAGGAAAAATCGCACGTTTACTGTCAGCCCATGCTGCTTGTAAATTCAATATTCATCTTGTTGATCTTAAGAAATTGGCGGCCAATAATCGACGCAAACTCCTACTTTTGACCTATGCTACAGATCAGATACAAGCCGATTGAATCAAAATTTATTCATCCGTTTACTACTGCCCACGGGCAAAAAACGCATCAGCCTGCCCTGCTGATATCGATCAGTTTCAATGGTATCAGCGGATTCGGCGAAGCGCCGGCCATTCATTATTACAATGTCAGTGTCGAAAGCATGATCGCCGCACTGTTGTCAAAAATAGAATTGCTGCAAAAATATGCATATACGCCGCCTGAGCGATTCTGGCATTTTTGCCATCATTTGTTCCCTGAAAATCCCTTTCTGGTCTGCGCGCTCGACATGGCCTATTGGGACTTATATGCCAAAATAAACCGGAAGAAAATTCATGAGTTGTTTCCGGAAAATTTACGCCGTATCATGAATTGGCAACAGGTTCCTTTGACCGATTTTACTATTGGTTTGGCAGATCAGCACAGCATGCTGGACATTTTGCAAAAAAACCCCATGCCGATTTACAAAATTAAAGTCGGCAGTGCCGATGACATGGAAAAGCTTAAAATGATTCGCAGGCATACTGATGCTAAAATCAGGATCGATGCCAATGCGTCCTGGCATTATGAACAAGCACTCAGCTACTTGCCTGTATTGGAATCTCTACAAATTGAACTCATCGAACAACCTTTTGCCAAAGACAATTTCATCGAAACAAAACTACTGGCCGACCAAACAGCTATACCGGTAATTGCGGATGAAAGCTGCGTATCGGAACACGATATTGCCCGTTGCGCCGGACATTTTGATGGGGTCAATATTAAACTCACTAAATGCAGCGGTATCACACCGGCATTGCGAATGATAGCGCAGTGCCATGACCAAAATTTGCTGATCATGATGGGTTGTATGAGTGAAACTGAAGTGGGATCTTACGCGATCGCGCAATTTTTGCCCCTGCTCGACTATGTAGATATGGATGGCCCCCTTTTACTTGAATTGCCTCCGTTGCAGTTATTGCAGTATAACAATGGACTGGTGAATCTGGTATAGCTTGCCAAAATACCCTTTACAAGGTATACATTTTCCTTGTTTGCCAATATACCTTAGCAAATAAATTCAGCAATATGAAAAAAATGATATTGTGTGTAACCGCTTTGTGTTTGTCTATAACTGTTTTTGGTGGCATTCAAAAAATCGACAGTTTACTGCGTATTGCGCAAAACAATTCCACTGATACTCAAAATACCAAGGCTTACGTGCTGTTGTCGGAGTGCTATCAAAATACCAATACTGATTCGGCGGAGATGTTTGCCCGTAAGGCGATTGAATTGTCGCGCGAACGGAAACAAATTCGCATGGAAGCTTTTGCCCACAATGCCATGGGATATGTAAAATATTTTAAAGGCGACTACAAAGCCTCAATAGCCTCGTTTCAAGAGTATTATAACGCCTCAGAAAAAATAAACGACCGGGCAGCCATGGGCTTCGCAAAAAATAATGAAGGTAATGTACATATCGAATTGGGCGACTATGTAACCGCTATTGAAAAATACCGTGAAGCCCTCGATATCAGAACAGAAGCCCACGACACGATTGGTATTGCCATGAGTTACAACAATATGGGGTATGTATACAAAGATCTTGGCGATTACGAAAAAGCGATTGCAAATTTCCTTTATGCGCTTCGTATTTACGAAAATATGCACGATCAACGGTCGATCGGTATGACGCATAATTATATCGGCTCGGTTTATTGGCGAAAAAAAGATTTCTCTCTCGCACATGAACACATTATGAAAGCCCTGCAAATACACCGGCAAAACAACGATGATGGCAACATGGCCATTTGCCTGCATACCAATGGGGCTATTTACGGTGACGAAAAAAAATATGACAGTGCGGAAATCTTTTTCAAACAAGCCAAAACAATTTATGAAAAATCGAATGATATCAGGCAATTGGGATTAATAAACGCCGACATCGCAGAAATTTTTGAACGACAGGCCATGTATGATTCTGCAATTCACTATTTTTTGAAGGGGATCGGTTACAACAATAGTATTGGCAACAAAAGAAGTCTCGCTAATTTGTACACCGGCTTGGCTGGCGCCTACATCAATACGGCAAAAACGCCCTTGGCAAAACCCTATCTCGACAGCGCCTATATGGTGATCACTCAAACCAATAAAAAAGAAGATTATAAAAATTATTATAAAGTACTGAGCGACTACTACCGCTCAATCGGCGACAATTCTATGGCGCTGAAATGCCTCGATCAGTATACAACCTACAAAGATTCCTTATTGAATGAAGAGAATCAGAAAGCCATTGCTGATATGCAAACGAAATATGATGTGGAAAAAAAAGATCAGCAGATCAAATTAAAAAATTCGGAACTGCTGCGTAAAAATATTTTGCTCGGCGGATTAAGTGCATTGTCGGTTTTGCTCTTATTGTTAGGGTTGTCGTATTACAACCGGATGAAACTGAAACAACAAACGCGGCTGAAAGATGAGATCATGAAACAGCAGGATATGGCCACCAAAGCTGTCATTGAAGCAGAAGAAAATGAACGCAAACGTATCGGCAGCGATTTGCATGACGGGGTGGGACAATTGATGAGTGCCGCAAAAATGAACTTGTCAGCCATCGAAGATCGGGTAACTTTTAAAACAGATGCAGACAAACTCGCTTACGAAAAATCAATTGCGTTGGTAGATGAAGGTTGTCGCGAAGTGCGGGCTGTCAGCCACAGCATAATGCCGAATGCGCTACTACGCGCAGGATTGTCAAATGCGTTGAAAGAGTTTATTGAAAAACTTGATAGCCGTTCTTTAAAAATCAATTTGCATGCGGTGGGGTTGAATGAAAGACTGGATTCAAATGTTGAGACCGTACTTTACCGCATCATTCAGGAATGCGTCAATAACGTGATTAAACACTCGGCAGCGAATTCGCTGGACATCTCATTGATAAAAGACAATGATGGTATTTCGGCAACCATAGAGGATAACGGAAAAGGATTTCATGTGGCGGAGAAACAAAAAGGAGAGGGAATCGGCTTAAAGAATATCCAAACACGTGTTAATTACCTCAAGGGCAGCATTGACATCGATTCGGCTCCGGGGCGTGGAACCCTCATCGCTATACATGTTCCGCTGTCATAAAGTGGAAATCTTTTTTTGCCGGACGCTTGACTTTTTCTGCAAAACAGGACTACCTTAGCAGCCCTATGGCGAAGTCGGCAGAAACCCCGCTCATGCAGCAACACAATGCCATCAAGAGTAAATATCCTGATGCCATCCTGTTATTCAGGGTAGGCGATTTTTATGAAACCTTTGGGCAAGACGCGGTGGTAACCGCCAAGGTTCTCGGTATTACGCTCACCAAAAGAAACAATGGCAATCCCGATGCTTCAGAACTCGCCGGCTTTCCGCATCATGCGTTAGATACCTATTTACACAAACTGGTGAAGGCCGGATATCGCGTCGCTGTCTGCGATCAGCTCGAAGACCCCAAAGTGGCAAAGGGAATCGTGAAACGCGGAGTGACAGAACTTGTAACACCCGGCACCGCAACCAATGAAAAGTTACTCGACAATCGGTCGAATAATTTTCTGGCATCGGTTTATCTTGCTGAAGTCACCCATGGCATTGCTTTTGTGGATGTGTCTACGGGTGAATTCTTTTGTACGGAAGGCAATACGGAATACATCGACAAATTATTGCAGAGCTTTCGTCCCTCTGAAGTCATCTTTCAAAAGCAAAAACGAAAATTCTTTGATGAACATTTCGGGCAAAAATATTACACCTATCAGCTCGATGAGTGGATCTATGGTTCACAATATGCCAACGATACGCTGCTGCAACATTTTCAAACCATTTCGCTACGTGGTTTCGGAATCGACGACATACCACAGGCAATCATTGCGGCCGGCGCCATCATCCACTATTTAAAAGACACCCAGCATCAGCAGTTGGGCCATATTACTTCGATTCACCGCATCACAAGGAACGACTTTTTGTGGATGGACCGCTTTACCATTCAAAACCTTGAATTGCTCGACAGCAATCGCGAAAATGGCAACACTTTGCTGAAAGTACTCGACAATACGGTTTCGCCTATGGGTTCGCGTATGATCAAGCGATGGTTGATGTTTCCTTTGCAGGATATCCGAAAAATAGAAGAGCGATTTCATACAACCGAATTTTTTATAAAAGACCAGGACCTGAAAAATGCGCTGAGTCAACTGATCAAACAAATCGGCGATATCGAAAGAATTGTCGCAAAAATACCCTTACGCAAAATTTCACCTCGCGAAGTGCTGCAGCTCGCCAAGGGACTTGAAGCAATCGGCGAAGTGAAAGAAAAAACAAGAAGTTGCCAGGATAGCTGGATACAACGACTTTCAGAACAACTGAATCCCTGCCAATTGATTCGCGAAAAAATAGTACGTACCTTAATGGATAACCCACCCTCACTGGCCAACAAAGGCGGACTAATAGCAGAGGGAATCAATAGGGAATTGGATGAGTTGCGGCAGATCTCCTCAAACAGCAAGGAATTTCTGTTACAAATTCAACAACGGGAAATTGACAATACCGGTATACCGTCACTGAAAATTTCGTTCAATAATGTTTTTGGGTATTATTTAGAAGTGACCAATACCCATAAACATAAAGTACCCGATCACTGGATACGAAAACAAACACTGGCCAACGCAGAGCGTTACATTACACCCGAGCTAAAAGAATACGAACAAAAGATTATGGGTGCGGAAGAAAAAATTCTTACGTTGGAATTGCAGATCTATGATGCCCTTTTGCTTGAACTGACCGAATATAT
>CAZFKA010000016.1:0-10435 GCA_964519155.1 uncultured Bifidobacterium sp.
CCAACTGTGCCGATGGCGTGATATCTGCGCTGGCGGCCGATAATACGCATCTTTATGCCGGTAGCGATCATGACGGCGGGGTACATTTGAGTACCGATAATGGTGCCAATTGGACAAGTATCAACAAAGGGATTATCGCCAACAGCAATGTTAGTGCGATCGGAGAATCGGGGGGCAATTTGTTGACCTGCGCATTTGGGGCGGGTTTATTTGTGAGTAACAACACCGGTAATTATTGGACCTTTGACTCTACGGGTTTATTGTACACTAACCTCAATTGTTTCGAAACCTTTAACGGGGTGGTTTTTACCGGTACTGCGGGAGGCGGAATATTTAAATCGGTAGATAATGGGCTCACCTGGGCGGCTGCCAATAATGGAGTGAGCAATCCCAACATTTATTCGATTGCCAATGACGGAACAAAATTATATGCGGGGGCGGCAAATGGCGATGTATTTGTGAGCAGCAATAATGGAAGTAGCTGGACAGCTTATAATCTGGGTACTGCGGCACTTCTACAATCGATTGTATGCAATGGCACCCATATATTTGCCGGTACCGATGTCGGTGTTTTCCTTTCACAAAATGGCGGAATGAGTTGGACGCCCGTTAATACAGGGCTTGGTTCCACATTTATATCTGCTTTGGCCAATAATGGCAGTAATTTGTTTGCCGCTACAGCGACGGGAATGTATCTCACAACAAATAATGGCAGCAGTTGGACGGCAGTAAATAACGGATTAACGCCATCTCCTTTTCATACCATTGGCATTACAGGCAACGAGATTTTTATCGGCGGCGCCACTGGTGTATTCAAATCGGTAAATAATGGTAGTAATTGGACTGCGTTTAACGCCGGTTTGCCCGTAACCTATGTCAACAAACTGAGAATATCCGGTAGCCATGTTTTTGCCGGTATTGCTGATCTTGGTTTGTGGAAATTGCCGATCAGTGTAGCCAATGCGTTGAACGATCATCCTACACAGCGCTCGGCCACCCTGTATCCGAATCCTGCCCATACGTATATTGTTTTACTAGTAGACGATAAAATGGTGGGTGAACAATATACCATTACCGATCTATATGGTCGCGTAACATCCGAAGCTGTATTGAAGCAAAATGAAACGCGAATTGAAACCGCTGAATGGCCCTCCGGCTTATACTTGCTGCATTTTCGCGGGTCAGGGCTATGTCGTAAATTAGATATCCGTCATTGATCTTTATATGCGTTGACCATATTTTCGGCAATATTGCTGATTTTAGTGGCCAGTGATGCGGGTTTTAACACTTTTACTTTGTCACCGAAACTCAAGATCATAGCGATCAGTTCGTAGTTGATCACCAATTCCAGAGAAATCTGCAATTGATGCCGGGTATCTTTTACAACTTGTTGGGAGTGGTGAAGTGGTTGCGATTGAATATAGCTGGCTTGTTCGGGTTCGAAGCGCAACAGAATTTTTTCGGGTTTTTCGGTGCTTAATGAAACGCCGATCGTTGCATTGAAATAATTTTCCTTGTCTAGTTCGTCTTCTCGAAAAGTTTGATTCATTTTCAGAACTTCCGTCAGGCGGTCGAATGCAAAAGTGAGAAAAATAGATTGTTTGGTCGGGTGAATATCTTTGGCAATGAGATACATACGGCCATTATATTCTTTGATAAAATAGGGATGGACCGTATGTTTTTTTGCTTCCGGTTTATTAAACGGACGATATTGGATACGCATCACTTTTTTTTCACGGATAGCATCAACGATTTCTGCGAGATGTTCGATTCCCTTATACCGCTTCGGACGATCGAGCAGCAGGATAGTGGAACCACTTTTGCTTTCGCGGCTTTGACGCACCGTTGATGCAATTTTATTGATCGTATCTTCAAACATTTTAATCAAGGGCAACCCCTTAAATTGTTCAAGAATTCCAATGGCGATTTCCAGCCCCTGCAGATCTTCTTCCGAAACCGGTAATTGACCGATACTATAATCCGGATCGGTGTACACATAACCTTTTTTATAATGATCGAATTCGATAGGGGCAAAATATCCCAGTCCTTCATCGAAGCGCATGGCGTAAATATCCTTTTGAATACTGGAAACCGAAACCTTGGTACCCAGTTTTTCGCACACATAATCCACAATTTCCTGTAGTGAAGGCGCGGGTTTTTGCTTCATTGTCATGCGATTGTCAATTAACCGATACCGGCTCACGGCAAGTTTGTTTTTCATCGTCTATATCTAGGTGGTGAGTATGGTTTGTAAAAATAGTTTTTTGCTACATAAACTCATTACGCATCGGCGAATAAATATTTGTTTCAGAATAAAAAACGACAAACAAAATGGAAAACACCTTTGTAAAAACAGATTATAAATTAAATGCTTTCAAAGCAAACAGAATTATTTTTGACGATAGTGATCTGGTAAGTATCGATATCAAATGCAGGTTACATGAGGAGTGGATCAATACGAGTCTGCTGTTCACATTTCGTAAATTCAACGATCTGTTGCGGTTCAGCGGTTCAACCGGCGAAAAACTTCAACTTTTGGTCAGCGATAAATTATTGTTTGCCAACGAACAGCCCTATGTGATTGATGTCGCAAACGAATCCTTTATCTTTTCGAGTTGTAATCTGGAACTGTACTATATCATCGCCGATGACATTTCTTGTTTCAGTGTCGAAGAAGTGACACCCATTCCTTATTTGCAACAGATACGGAATCTTAGAAAAAACATCAGCGATTTTGCGGACATTCATCTGCAAAATCAATCCGTATCGAAAGATGCACTGGCTGAAATGGCCGGTATGTATCGGTACTATGCCGGACTCAAAGATTTGAATTTATCCGATCAGGCTGCACGCGAAAAAGCTGGGCTCCTGAATGATCATTTATTTAAACTGGCCTTTCATGCGGCCAAACAACAATAGTTTTTGCAATTGCCATTTGCATGTTTTCACAAGCAAGCCTGCTCTCTTCCAAAGCGGGCTTGTTTGTGTTGCTTGGTAAATGAGCACTGGAAACCGTCCGAAAGCGATACGACATCGTTTTCCTACCGTAAAATAAGCAGCGGAATACTTATTTTTGTGCAATGAAGAAGATCCTCTCCTTATTTTTTTTGCTGGGTAGTATACATCCCATCCATGCAGCCGTCGACAGCCTTGATATAAAAATCGGACAAATGATCATGATTGGTATGAGTGGTCATAGTGTGAAGCAAAATTCTCCCATCATGCAGGCGATCAAAAAAAATCAGGTGGGCGGAGTATTGCTATTTGAATTGAATCTCCATCCTGTCAACACAGAAAAGACACTCGCAAAACTCACATCTGATTTACAGGCTGCTGCCCAAGTGCCCTTGTTGATTTCCATCGACCAGGAAGGGGGGAAAGTCAACCGTTTGAAAACAAAATATGGATTCAAGGAGATGCCTTCTGCAAAGAGCATTGGATTGAGAAACGACGATCAGTATACCCTGCAAACCGGTGTCAATACCGCTGATGCGTTGCTGGCCTGTGGGATCAATATTAATTTTGCGCCCGTTGTTGATGTTGACAATCCTGATTGTCCGGTACTCGGTAAATTGCAGCGATGCTACTCGGCTGATGTCAACCAAATCGCGCACATGGCAGCCTTGATCATGGATGCACATTTTGAAAAAAATATTAAAACTACTTTGAAACATTTTCCCGGTCACGGCAACAGCCATACCGACTCGCACAAGGGATTAGTCGATGTAAGCAATTACTGGACCGCCAATGAATTGCAACCCTACAAAATACTGATTGATGAAGGCAAGGTGGATGCGATCATGACTGCGCATATTATCAATCGTAAACTTGATCCTTCCGGTTTGCCGGCAACTTTGTCGTATAAAATCGTGACAGAATTATTGCGTAAGGATATGGGTTATGATGGTGTCGTAATCAGCGATGATATGCAGATGCATGCGATCAGCAGTTTTTATGGCTTCGATGAAAGTATAAAAAAGGCGATCAATGCAGGGGTAGATATTTTGATCTTCAGTAACAATATCGACCAGGCAAAATTATACTCCGCGTCGAATATCCACGCCAGCATACGTAAAATGGTAATGAACGGTGAAATTAGCAAAGCCCGTATTGACGAGAGTTATAGACGAATTATGGCTATGAAAAGCAGAAAATAAATTGACCAATACGAAACACTTTTTAAACAATTTTTTTGAGTATGTATATCTATAACGTTACGATCAAGATCGATGAAGCTATTGAGCACGATTGGTTGCATTGGATGCATAACGAACATCTGGCGGATGTGATGGCCACGGGTATGTTTGATTCGTATCATTTTCTGGAACTGATCGAACCCGCCGATGAGGATAGTAAGACATATGTGGTACAATACCGTACCCAGGATGAAAGCCGTTATCGGCAATACATACAGCAATTTGCTCCCGCACTCCGACAAGCCGGAATCGATCGTTTCGGCGATCGTTTTATTGCTTTCCGCACAATTCTGAAACAACATCTTTAGCGTTGAAACTCAATGAAGTAGATACTTTGCAGCCTTTTGAAACATATGATAAATGTTGATAATTTGTGTAAATCCTTTGTGAGCAAGCGTTTCAGCGAAAAAAGTATTTTGCATTCTGATAAAACGTAGTATTTTAGCACCCTAAATAATTATTTACAAACAAAAATTTTAAAAAACATGAACAAAGCGGAATTAATTGAAGCAATGGCAAAAGCAGCCGATTGCACAAAAACACAAGCAGGCGTAGCATTGGATGCATTTTGCAATTCAGTTGCTGCTGCGCTTAAAAAAGAAGATAAAGTTACCCTCGTAGGTTTTGGTACCTTCTCCGTATCAAAACGTGCTGCCCGTACCGGACGTAATCCACAAACAGGTAAAGAAATTAAAATTGCAGCTAAAAAAGTTGCTAAATTTAAAGCTGGTAAAGAACTGAGCGCTACCGTTGCAAGTTCAAAATCAAAAAAATAGTATTGTAAACAGTATTATTCGCAAAAAGGCCGGACGAAATGTTCGGTCTTTTTTAGTTTTGTAATCTGCTGAATACATGTATATTTGCAGTCCTAAAAAATAAAAATCAAACATATCATGGGAAGAGGTGATAAAAAAACCAAAGCAGGAAAAATATTTAAAGGCTCTTTTGGTAAATTCAGAAGCAGCAAAACCAAAAAGAATACGGCACCAAAAGCAGAAAAGAAAGCCTAGGCCGTCACACGTTCAGATAATGCATCAGCATATCGAAATTCTCCTGTAGATTTTCATCAAATCGTTCTGAAGAAAAGACTTCAACTATCGTATAATTGTATCTTTCAAACGTTGCAACCAACGCCTGTATATCTGTTTTGTTCGTTTTCAGCGTCACCCATTGCATTCCGTTCTCGTCAATTGTTTTGACATAACTGCTCAGGATAATAACATCGTTACTTTCGCAAATCCGGGCGATTTCCGACATCGCATAATTTCGTTGCTCCATTTCTAACACAATAATAGCGCCGGTATCGCGCACAGCATTGTTGTCGGCCAAATAACCCAACAGTCCTTCTGTAGTGATCAAACCGACATAATGATTATGTTCATCTACTACGGGCAGTGCCGATAAACTAAATTGTTTGACAATCTTCATGGCTTCAAATGCATGGGTATTTTCTACCACAGCCGGACGAAACGTTAAAAATTCGGCCAAAGACAATGCCTGTTCCGGCGTATCCCAATCAAGCAGGTCATCTTCCGAAATGAGGGCGATATAGTTATCTTTCTGAACAAGAGGCAAATGAAATACCCGGTATTCGTTCATAAGATGCAAGGCCTTTTCACCACTGTCATTATACGACAATGTAGGCAGATCAGTTGTAATTAAATTTTTGCTGTTCACTTCAATTACTTAGACGTAAATATGTATCCGATTATTGTAAAAAAATTGTTTTTCCTGTAAAATCCTGCTTTATGCATGTTTACGTAAAAAATCACTCAATAAAATATTAAACTCGCCGGGTACTTCCATCATGGGGGCATGGCCGCATTTGTCGAGCCAGTGTAATTCTGAATTGGGTAGCAGTTTTTTGAATTCTTCTGCAACCATCGGTGGCGTGATAGTGTCATTTTTGCCCCAGATCAGGCATACCGGTTGGGTGATATTTTTTAATTCCTCCCCGAGGTGATGACGGATAGCGGACTTGGCCAGATAAATGATCTTCACTGCTTTTAGCCGGTTGTTGACAATATTGTAGACTTCATCAACCAATTCATTGGTGGCAGAGTTCGGATCGTAAAATGTAAGTTCCACTTTCTTGCGGATATAATCTTTGTCGCCCCGTTTAGGATAGGTTTCCCCCATGCCATTTTCAAACAAACCCGAACTCCCGGTGAGGGTAATCGTTTTCACAGTTTCGGGATGGGCCAATGCGTAAACCAGGGCAATGTGGCCGCCAAGCGAGTTGCCCAGCAAATGTACATTCGTTAGTTTTTTCGCTGTGATGAACTTCGCTACATGTTTGGCCAAACCGGATACCGACGTATCAAAATTGGTGAGATCATACAGGGGTAGCATCGGAATATACACCGTGTATTTTTCCTTAAAACAATCTACCAGATCTTTGAAATTACTCAGGGCTCCAAACAAACCATGCAACAGTACCAAATTTTCACCACTCCCTTCCTGCACATATTTAAACTTACCACTTTGTTTTATTTCGTATTGCATATCGTTAGCTGATTACAGTGTGCTAAAGTAGTTTTTTAATTGAAAAAAATGAAATTATCGAGGCAATGAATTGTTATCTGCACATGAAGTTTGTCGTTGGCTAGGGCGCAACAAATGCCGTATCCTGAGGGGCATCGGTGATCGTTTCAAGCATATTTTCCGGTTTCGTACATCGTTCAACCGTGACCTGACAAAGTCCCTTATGCATAAAGTCGAGGCTTTTTGCCGCCACCTGGTCAGATCAATTAATCGTGCGCTGTTTTTAGCCATTCGATCATTGATCAGTACATACACAATTTTACCGTTATGAACATTGGTTACCTTGACCCACTCGCCCAATCGGAAATGGTTAGAGGCTCCGGTCATTTTTTGATTACTGAAAATGTCACCGCTGGCTGTTTTTTTTCCTGAAAATTTTGCATGATAAAAACTGGCAATACCCGTTTTTTGTTGGGCAAAAAAATGCAAGGGGATTATCATGAGTATCAAAAAGTAAAGATATTTAATCATCCTGCCAGCTTGTTTGAAACCACAAGATACGACAATTCCACTATCGTACGGCGAGGAAGTCTGCGTCGGTGCCCATGATTTCAATAGATACCTTACCGATGCCCTGATGTAGCAAGCCCAATGCAGCAGCTGCAGCTTGCGAGAGGTCGATTAGTCGTTTGTTATTTTTGTTCATACGGTCGTTGATCTTCACAATAACACTTCTACCATTGAGCAAGTTGGTGACCTTCACCACCGTCCCGAGTTTTAAAAAGTTGTTGGCCGCAGTGAAGCGGCGGTTATTGAAAATTTCTCCCGTAGATGTTTTTCTTCCGTTGAATTTAGTATGGTAATAACTGGCGATTCCCTGCCATTTTTTTTCTGCAACCTTTGTGATATTGGTGAATGAGAATGTAAGTGTAAATACAAATACCCCTGCGATAAGCAGCATACCTTTTTTGAATAGATTCTTCATAACCATTTTTTTTAACTGTGCAAAAATAGGTCTGCAAAAAAGACGACCATGCAGATTAGGTTTATGTAAACATAATGAAATGTTAGGCGAGTGGGTTTTTACCAGATATTAACCTCGCGTTCTAAATGGATGTTAAATTGCTGTTGCACAGATGTTATGATGCGTTCGGAGAGATGCAAAATATCTGCTCCCCGGGCATGTTGGTAATTGACCAATACCAAAGCTTGCCGTTCATGCACACCATAGTCGTTTTCGCGAAACCCTTTCCAGCCACATTGTTCTATCAACCAGGCCGCAGGTATTTTAATGCCATTTTCTACCGGGTAAACGGGTAGAGAAGGATGGGTTTGTTGCAATTGTCTGGCCTGCTTTTCGGGTATCACCGGATTCTTAAAAAAGCTGCCGGCGTTGCCGATCAGTTCCGGGTCGGGTAATTTTGAGCGTCTGATCTGTATGACTGCGGCAGAAATATTTTTCAGGTTAACCACATGCTCGTATTCGGTGGCAATCACCGTTTTGATATCGCCGTAATCGATATTAAAAACGGGATTTTTTTGCAGGCGCAAAGTCACAGACAGAATAAAATAATGTCCATTCGCGGGATGCTTGAATAGGCTATCGCGATAGCCGAAGGCACAGGTTTCCTGCTGAAATATTTTTTTATGACCATTGTTCAGGTCCAGGGCTTCCAGTTCAACAAATACATCTTTCAGTTCTGCCCCATAAGCACCAATATTCTGTATGGGTGCTGCACCAATACTACCGGGTATGAGCGACAAATTTTCGATACCCCCAAGGTTTCGCTCAACGCAATACATTACACAGTCGTGCCAGATTTCACCCGATTGAAAGCAAATATCAACAAATTGATCGGTTTCGGATTTCACCTGGATGCCTTTCATACGGTTGAGCAAAATCAATGCTTCCGGGCTATGGGTGAGTAAAATATTACTCCCGCCTCCGATGATTTTGATCGTGCGCGAATTTTCGTGAGCATAGTGTAAGGCTGCGCTCAGTTCTTGTTCGTTAGCGATCACCATGAGTTCTTTAGCTGTTTCATCGATATGAAACGTGTTCAGGTGGCGTAAACTTTGTTGATGGGCAATGGTCATGAGCGTTAAATATAATACCTAGAGCCTGCTTGGCAAACATCTTTTGTAGAGTTGGATAGTATTTTCCAAACCAAGGTAAAGAGCATCGCATACCAGCGCATGTCCAATCGAAACTTCTAGCAATTGCGTTATTTCAGTGGCAAAAAAGCGCAGATTTTGCAGATCAAGATCGTGCCCGGCATTGATTCCCAAACCACATGCCGTTGCTTTGGCAGCAGCGACTCTGTAGGGTTGTATGGCCTCCTCTTTTTGCTTCGGAAAGTGTTTTGCATAGGCTTCGGTATATAATTCTATCCGATGTGTACCCGTATCGGCAGCATGCCTGATCATATTTTCATCCGGATCAATAAAGATTGACACCCGTATACCGGCACCGGAAAATAATGAAACCATTTCGCGCAGGAAATCCTTTTCGTTGATCGTATCCCATCCATGATTTGATGTCAGTTGTGCATTACTGTCAGGCACAAGTGTCACCTGAGCCGGTTGGTGGCTGAGTACTGCATCAACAAATTTTTGCTCCTTCGGATTGCCTTCAATATTCAGTTCGCAATGCAGATTTGCCTTCAAAACTGGAAGATCGTTGTATCGGATATGTCGCTCATCCGGACGAGGATGCACTGTGATACCGTCTGCGCCAAATTTTTCACAAGCAAGGGCAGCCTGCAAAAGATCGGGATTGTTGCCTCCGCGTGCGTTACGCAAGGTTGCAAATTTATTGATATTTACTGAAAGACGGGGAGAGGGTGTTTGCACGTTGTAAATGTAAAATAAAAAAAGGCTATCCGGTTGAGGGGATAGCCTTTTTTATAAAAAGTTTATTGTCGACTATTTCGCAGCGTCAACTTTTACAGAGTCTTTATTTTCACCGGCAGGCATACCTTCTTCGGCAGGAACTTCTCCTTCAGCAGGGGTTGTTGCAGCACCTGATTCGCCACCGCCCATTGAATTTTTATCCATATTTACCAGCCATTTGCCGTCTTTTTTAACGAGGGTGATTTTTTCTTCACCTTTGTCGCCATTGGTAACGGTAACTGTTGCTTTGTCGCCTTCGATCACTTCGTCTTTGGCTTCAACTTTGTATTTTTTAGCTTGTTCTTTCAGTGAATCAGGCATCATGCTTGAGAAAGAGGCCAGCATATCCAACATTTTTCCGGTTTCAGGAGTGCCTAATTTTTTTGCACCTTCAAAATCGAGATTATTCAGTGCCTTATTGAAATTAACAGCAACTTCCTTTGGTGTTGCTTTGCTTCCACAACTAACAACGGCGATCGCGAGCATCGCAAAAGCAACGATAGATAAAATAATTTTTTTCATGTTTTTTGTTTTTGATAATAATTTGAAGTTGCAAAACTAATATGAATAATTAACACGACAAAGAATTTGCGCCTGTTTATTGACAAATATATTGTCGGTAGACACAAAACGGAACCCATTATGGAGGGTGGTCGTAAAAAAGCTGTCATTGGCCACGGCAGATTGTATGGTTTTGTACACCATTTCAGCACAGTAAAGACGATCGTCGGTTTTCAGATCGAAATCCATATCAAAAGGGACCTGTCGCCGGTAAAGCGAATCGATCAGCGTATGCAAGCGTAATGTTTGCTTTGCGTTCAATCGGAGGTCACAAATCCCAAATCCGGTATTGTCGCTTGGTT
>CAZFKA010000016.1:10445-26560 GCA_964519155.1 uncultured Bifidobacterium sp.
ATTGTATTCTCCGCCAATGGAGTGGTATACGATCCAGCGACCCTTTTCATAGAAAGAAATGCCGCAATGAGAGAAAGATTTATCGGTCTGGTTGAGTAAAGAGAAAATTTCACTGGTGATATCGTTGCCTTTTCGCAAAACGATCACACCATCATGCAGCAGGGCTTTGCCGCTGTCGATCTGATGCCTCAGCGCTGAGGTCATTTTGTTGGGTATGGTCTTTTGATTTGTTGTTTCCCCAACATTTTGTCTGCAAGCCGACCCATAGACAACGATTGAGAATGCAACGAGGATAAGCAGTCTATTTCGAAGGGGCATCGGCTTTTTTTTCAGTTTCTTTGTATTCCCGGTCGTAGGCTTTAATGATTTCTTTTACCAAACGATGTCGTACAACGTCTTCGCCATCGAGTTCGATATGCGTGATACCGTTGATATTGCGTAAAATATGGATGGCTCGTCCTAATCCGCTGACCTGATTTTTGGGCAGATCGATCTGCGACATATCTCCTGTAATAATTGCTTTGGCCGACGGTCCGATACGGGTCAGAAACATTTTGATCTGCAATTCGGTTGTATTCTGGGCTTCGTCAAGAATGATATACGCGTTATCGAGGGTGCGACCGCGCATATAGGCCAATGGCGCAATTTCGATCACCCGATTGGTCATGTAGTAATTGAGTTTGTCCGGCGGAATCATGTCATCGAGGGCATCATATAAAGGTCGTAAATACGGATCTATTTTTTCCTTAAGGTCGCCGGGCAAGAAGCCCAGATTTTCTCCGGCTTCTACAGCCGGTCGGGTCAGGATAATTTTTTTCACCGATTTGTTTTTCAATGCACGCACAGCGAGGGCTACAGCCGTATAAGTTTTTCCGGTTCCGGCAGGACCTACGGCAAAAATGATGTCATTTTTTTCTGCCATTTGCACCATGAGTTTCTGGTTTCTTGTTTTGGCTTTGATGATTTTGCCATTTTGCCCGAATACAATAATATCGTTGCTGCCGTCATCGACAATTTTCTCATCAATGACCCCATCATCATCACCCAGGATTTTCGAAAAATAATTTTCTGATAAGTGGCCGTTGCGTTCAAGATACTGAACGATGAGTCCGATTTTTTCTTTGGCCAGTGCCACCTCATCGGCTTGACCGGTCAGTTTGATCAACGATCCGCGTGACAGAATTTTTAGCAGCGGAAACTTTTTTTTCAGGATATCGAATTTGTTATTGTTGACACCAAAAAACTCTATAGGGTTGATGGTTTCGAGATTTACTATTTGCTCAGTCAATGGGAAGATAATTTGTTGCATACAATGTTACCGAAAAAAACCGGACTTACGCAAAAAACTAAAACCGTTGTGAATATTTTGGGAATAAGATCAAATAAGCTACATTTGATCAAAATAAATGATCATGAGTATCCGCATTGGAGAACCGGCTCCAGATTTTACCTTGTTTGATACCGAAAAAAATAAAATTTCCCTTACCGATTTTAAAGGTAAAAATGTTGTGCTGCTTTTTTTTCCTTTAGCCTTTACCAGTACATGTACGACGGAGTTATGCAATATCCGCGATAATATGCAACTGTATAGCAGCCTGCAGGCTGAAGTCATCGGTATTTCGGTGGATTCACTTTTTGTGTTGAATCGGTACAAGAAAGAGCATAATTTTGAGTTTACTTTTTTATCAGACTTCAACAAGACCGTTGCGCTTGCTTATGGATGTTTGTACGAATCTTTTTCGTATGATATGCACGGGGTTGCCAAACGATCGGCTTTTGTGATCGATGCTGAAGGCGTACTTCGCTATGAAGAGATATTGGAAAAGGCCGGTGATCTTCCTGATTTTGAAGCCATCAATGCATGCTTGAACGCCTTGCATAAATCAGTACTTAGCTGATAGTATTCAAGTGGACAAACAAAAGCGAATACCAAAAGTATTCAGTATCCCTATAAAATCAACGACAGATGAAAAAAATATT
Organism: uncultured Bifidobacterium sp.; assembly: GCA_964519155.1. Lineage (GTDB taxonomy): Bacteria > Bacteroidota > Bacteroidia > Chitinophagales > Chitinophagaceae > OLB11. The sequence continues at coordinate 12,426 of CAZFKA010000016.1, forward strand.
TACCCTGATAAGCACCCTTGTTTTTAGTTTACAGTTGCAGGCACAAATCATAAGTGATTTTGAAAACTGGCACAATTTCGTGGTGGGTGCTACAACACTCAGCATTCCTGATGGATGGAATTCAACCGACTCCACCATCTGCTTTTATGGGGCGCTCACCAATCCCGGCGGTACGTTTGTTGCACAGGTGTCGAAAGAAATGCCCGGCAATGGTGGTGGTAGTGCGATAAAAGCAGAAACAAAAAATCAGGCTGCCATCACCGGGTATATTGGCGCGGGGCCGATGCCCTGTTTGGCGAGCAATTCGGTTATTTCAGTGGATGCCAATCTGGGTTTTATTTTCGTCGGCGGAACACCCTTTACCTATAATCCTTATTCGGCCAGTATGTGGGTAAAAAATAATCCTGTGGGTGGGGATACAACTGAAATTACCATTTTGGCGCTCGACGATTCCGATGGAGGAGATAGTTTGGTAATGGTTGCAGACACTATGCTTGCGTCAACCATCAGTAATTTTACGCAAATCACAATACCTTTTGTGATGCAGAATGCGGCATTCAGCACAACCAAGATCCGGGTGATTATTTCTTCGAGTGCCAATTTCGGAATCGATACCGTGTTCACTAATCTGCACGATGGTACGTCTATTGTCGTGGATGATATTATGATTTCAGCGCCAAATGGTATTTCGCAGTATATTTTATCAGAAAAAGTGGCAGCCGTTTATCCCACCTGTACAAGAGAACTATTGCACGTGAATTTGCAAAGCCGTGATCATCATTCCTATGGTCTGCAGATATTGGATATGCAGGGACGAACCGTGCGATTGTATACCTTGTCGGAGACACTCAACAGTCTGGACGTATCATCGCTGCCACAAGGAAATTATCTCTACAGTATTCTGCAGGATAAGCGCATGGTGCAAAACGGCAAAATTTCCATTGAGCATTAAAGACAGAGTTTCTGCAACGATAGCAGACTGCCATTGACCACATTAAAATCTACCTCTCCGCGGATACCATTGACACGGCCTTTACAGTTGTGCTGCCAAATCGTCCATGGACGGTTGATGCGTGGCGATAGCGGCTGGTTATAATGGGCAACCCAAAGGGGATAAGCGTCAAAAGCAGGTCCCAGCATTTTCGTATAAAAGTCGGCACCGGTATAAATGATGGGTTTGCAATGATATTCATTTTCAAGGGCGTCTAAACAGATTTGTAAAGATTCCTGTACACGGGCGGCACTCATGCCATGGGCTTCTTCTATATCAATCACAGGTGGCAGATCGCCTTCGCTAAGCTTGCAATGTTGTATAAAAAGCCTCGCCTGTTCTTTGGCTTTCGCATTGGGATGAAAATAGAGGTAAGCTCCCCTGAGTAAATGGTTTTCAGCCATTTGTTTCCAATTATGTTTAAAATAGGGATCAAGAATCGATGTACCTTCTGTGCATTTTGTGATCGCAAATGAAATGCGTTGTCCTTTGTCGCGCATCTCGCTTACTGCTTTCCAATTGATTTTATGTTGATAGCGTGACACATCAATTCCGTGCGTATCGTATCCACCGGGAATGGCAATACCAAAGTCGGGATATTCAATGGTTTGGTAAAAAAAATAACGATCGTAGAGGTAAACGGCCAGCAGGCTGCTTATGGCAATACCGATCAACAGATACTTAATGTTTCGCTTCATTATTTTTGTTCAGAATTAAGCAGGGGCAATCGGGATTATTGGCTGAAAATAAAATATATTTGGGAAAAATCCGTTAAAGTACCGGTATGAAATTTTTACGTATTGTTTTTTTGGTTACCGCTTTTTTTGAATCGCGTGCGCAAGTGACAGGTGGTGAACATATTTTTGAATTTTTACGTTTGGCTCAAAGTCCGCATATTGCTGCGGTTGGTGGATATACAGTTTGCAATCCATCCAAAGATATTATGCTGTGCACGGCTAATCCGGCATTGCTTCGACCTGAATTTCACACTAATCTTGGATTGAATTATAATATCTACTATGGCGGTACGCGCGTGAGTAACTTGTACTACGCACATCATTCAAAAAAGGCGAACACCACTTTTGGTTTGGGTATGCAGTATCTCGATTATGGTAGTTTCAAACTGACAGACAATTTGGGCAATATCAACGGAACAGCTAAGGCAGCCGATTTTGCGGTATCCCTGCATGGATCGCGATCGTATCGGGAACGCTGGCGCGCCGGGGCTTCGCTGAAATATGCCCATTCAAGTTTGATACAATCAAAGTCGTCAGCCTTATTGCTCGATGCAGGCGTAATGTATGGCGATACAGTGAGTCAGTGGTATTTGGGAGCCGTGGTCAAGAATGCCGGGGTACAACTCAAAAGATATGAAAGCAATAACGGACAACCCTTACCAATTGACCTGCAGATAGGCATTATGAAGAAATTTAAAAAAGCGCCATTTTCCATTAGTATTCTCGCGCATCATTTGTACACCTGGGATATCCGTTACGATAACCCGGCTGATCAGACCGATAATACTTTATTGTTTAATGAAGATCAAACCGATACCAAAGAGAAAAATTATTTTGCCGACAAATTGTTCAGACATTTTGTTTTTGCATTGGATATCAATCTTGGTAAACGCTTAGAACTCAGTGCCGGTTATAATCATATGCGTCGTGCCGAATTGGCGATCGATGAAAAGAAAGGCTTGTCGGGTTTTTCGTTTGGTGGAGGCTTATACCTGAATAAGTTTGTCATTCATTTTGCCCAATCGTATTATCATATTGCCGGCGCCTATAGTGAAGTGGGTATCAATTTCGCGTTGAATCAGTTATTTGGTCTGGGTGCAGCAGGAAATAAAATCAACTGGAGCGAAAAGTTTGCGGGTACCTATCAGTAAGGCCTCATCATTTTTTCTTAAACTGGTAATAGCAGCTCTTGATATAATCGAGATATTCATACTCGGATACCGAACGTAAGAAATCGTAAGGTGGACGATAACGTCGCATAAATAATTTCAGTTCTTCATCTTTCAGATAGGTTATACGAGAAACCAGTTTTTCGTTAAATACAAAATCGATATATTTTTCGTTTTCCCATTTTTCGTACATCGCTTGAAATGCCCACTCCTGACGGTTTTTCTTGCTAAGCATCGCCAACGGCATAGCACGCATATCCACATCACCTTTACGTTCTTTATTCATCACAATGTCGTAGGTTTTGCGATAACGAATACTGTCTTTCTGATAATCGAGTGGTTTGCCATGTATATCCACCTCGCGCAATTCGATTGGTGTTTTATTCATGACGATCTGGTAAAAACCCGGTTCTTTTTCGCTTTGAATCCGCACCCGCACGGTTTGGTAACCTATTTTTGTAAATTCAAGCAGTTCACCTTTTTTTACACCGATCGAAAATTTCCCATCACTTTTAATCGTCAGTCCTTGTTGGGTATAAATGTTTTTTACATTTACGTTATCCATCAGGTTATTGTTGGCTAAATCTCTTACCTCACCTTTGATCATTGTTTGGGCAATACAGGGCTCAACGGCAGCACATAGCAGCATGATCAATACAATTTTCCTGATGGGTAGCATTTGTGGTGCGAAAATACAAATTGAATCAAAGCTTTAACCACATTCACAAAGGTTTCACACCCCGGTGTTTACACAACGATATTGATCATCCGGCCTTTTACAAAAATAAATTTTTTGAGGGCTTTCCCCTCCATCCATTTTTGTACCGCTTCATCGGCTAATAGGTGCTTTTCTATTTCCTCGGGTGAAAGATCAAGCGCGAATTCGGTATCGAAACGGGTTTTACCATTGATTGCCACCGGATAACGAAAAACATTTTCAACAAGGTATTGTTCGTCAACAATCGGGAAAGTGGCATCGAGTATCGAAGTAGTATTTCCCATCATTGACCATAGTTCGGCACTGATATGCGGAGCAAAGGGATTGAGTATGATCAGCAACGGTTGCAAAATTTCTTTTTTTCTGCACGAGAGTTTGGTGAGTTCATTGCAACAGATCATGAGTTGTGACACAGATGTGTTGAAGGCAAAATGTTCGATATCGGCCGCGATTTTTTTTATGGTCTGGTGTAAAATTTTCAGTTCGGCTGGAGAGGCTTTTTCTTCGTTCACGCTCATATCACCGTTTTCATCGATATACAATCTCCAAAATTTTTTCAGAAAGCGGTGAACTCCTTCAATGCCCTGTGTATCCCAGGGTTTACTCACTTCCAGCGGACCGAGAAACATTTCGTACAAGCGAAACGTATCCGTACCATATTGCTCAATTATGTCATCAGGGTTCACCACATTGAATAAGCGTTTACTCATTTTTTCAACAAGCGCCCCGCAGATATATTTTCCATCTTCCAATAAAAATTCAGCCGAATAATATTCTTCTCGCCATTGCCTGAACTGTTCGATATCCAGTTCAAGACCATTACAAAACCCATATTCCGCATAAAGTGTGTCGGTTTCATAGTTGTCTTTCAACCCATGAGATACGAACGTGTTGGTATTTTTAATGCGGTAAACCAATCGTGAATTACCTTGTATCATGCCCTGGTTGATGAGTTTTTTGTACGGCTCATCAAAGTCGATATGACCCAGATCGCATAAGGCTTTACACCACATGCGCGAATAGAGTAAATGCCCCACCGCATGTTCTGCCCCCCCAACGTATACATCAACCTGATTCCAATAGCGACTGATGTCGCGGTCGCAAAATGTATTATCGTTATGCGGATCCATATAGCGCAAATAATACCACGAACTGCCGGCATAACCGGGCATGGTATCCGTTTCGCGTTGGCCATTATCCGTATGCACCCAGTTAACAGCGTTAGCCAAAGGTCCTTTCCCTTCCGGACCGGCGCTATAAGTCGCAAGGTGCGGCAATTCAAGTGGCAAAGCGTTTTCCGGCAGGTCGTACGGATGATTATTTTCGTCATACACAATCGGGAAGGGTTCGCCCCAATATCGTTGCCGGCTAAAACCTGCATCACGCATTCGGTAGTTCACCTTGCGCACACCGATACCCGTCTCTTCTATTTTTTCGATCGCTTTTGCGGCAGCGTCTTTTGCAGACAGATCGTTTAAAAACCCTGAATGTACTATCACCGCATTCTTTTCGGTATACGCTTTTTCGCCGGTATCCACATCTCTGAAAATTCCGGGTATTGGCAGGTTAAAATGTTTAGCAAAAGCATGATCGCGTTCATCGCCGCAAGGCACTGCCATGATCGCTCCGGTGCCATAACCCACCAAAACGTATTCCGAGATCCAAACCGGAATAGGGTCGCCACTAAACGGGTGGGTCGCATAGGCTCCGGTAAAGACACCACTGATGGTTTTGGTTTCTGCCAGGCGTTCGCGTTCGCTTCTTGCACTGACATATTTTTTATACGTTGCTACGGCTTCGTGTTGCTCGGCGGTGGTGATGAGTTCAGTAAGTTCATGTTCGGGAGCCAATACCATAAACGATACGCCATAAATGGTGTCGGGTCGGGTAGTAAAAACCCTGATTTTGTGCGAGGTTTGTCGATCACCCTGTGCTGAGTGGCAAATGAAATCAATCTCAGCACCTTCACTTTTCCCGATCCAGTTTTTTTGCATCTCTTTCAGGCTTTCAGGAAAATCAACCTTGTTGAGTCCTTGCAATAGTCGCTCGGCAAAGGCCGTAATTCTTAAGAACCACTGGCTCATTTTCTTGCGTTCTACGGGATGCCCACCCCGTTCTGACACCCCGTTGACCACCTCATCATTAGCGAGGACCGTTCCGAGGGCTTCGCACCAATTGACAAAACTTTCGGCGCGATAGGCGAGCCGGAAATTCATCAGTTCAGCCTCCGATAAATTGGCGCCCAACCCTGAATTCTTCAAAGTGGCAATCGGTTCGGCTTTTTGACTTGCAGGATTATACCAACTATTATAGAGTTGCAAAAAGATCCATTGTGTCCATTTATAGTACGATGGATCGGATGTTCTGACCTCGCGACTCCAGTCGAAGCAAAAACCGATATTGTCGAGTTGTTCCTTGTACCGTGCAATATTTTTTTCGGTTGTTACCGCCGGATGCTGTCCCGTTTCGATGGCATATTGTTCGGCCGGCAAACCAAACGCATCGAAGCCCATGGGGTGTAAGACATTAAATCCTTTTAGCCTTTTATACCGGGCATAAATATCACTGGCGATATATCCCAGCGGATGCCCGACATGCAGACCAGCCCCTGAGGGATAAGGAAACATATCCAATACATAGCATTTCGGCTTGGTTTGATCGTTTGTCACCCGGTAAGCGCCTTCCGCTTTCCATTTAGTTTGCCATCTTTTTTCGATATCGCGATAATTATACTGCATGGTCAATTAAAAAGGCCAAAGATAACGGATAAGCTACAAAGTCAGTATCGAAATTCATGACGACTGCTACACATAGGGAAGCCATGTACAACAATGAAGCGTCTGCATGACTGTATGCAGCAGTATCAGGGGCGACAGCAGTTGAAATTTGTTGCAAGGGGTAAGGGTACCGGAAAAAAGCCGGAGTTGCGCCGTGTATTTATCTTTGAGATATTTTTTTTAAGTCCTGTAACTTTTTTCAACAGACAAACGTTTCAATAGCTCATGGATCAAAACGAATACAATCAATGTGTGGCATTGCACGCTGATCATTTGTATCGTTTTATTGTAAAAAATATAAAACAACAGGATGTGGGAAGTGATATTGTACAAAATGCTTTTATCAGTTTATGGAACCATCGCGAAGGGGTTCCGTTTTCGAAAGCAAAGTCATGGCTCTTTACAACTGCCTACCGTAAAATGATCGATGAAATCAGAAAGAAAAGTAAAACAACGCTCGTAGAACGTATACCCGAGCATGCTGCAATCGCTACAGAGCACACCCAACACGACCTCAGAAAAATTCTGCACGACGCGCTTGAAACTTTACCGGATATACAAAAACAATTGGTGCTGCTCAAAGATTATGAAGGTTACAGTTACGACGAACTTGCCTCAATCACGGGTTTAAACACCGGTCAAGTGAAAATCAAATTGTTCCGGGCCAGAACCACTTTAAAAAAATTATTGGTCAGTATAGAAACGAGTATCTAATGAAAATCAATTTGCATAACTACGAAGAATTCCTTATCGATTACCTGCACAATGAATTAAGTGAAGCAGACCGTTTGGCTGTTGAGCAGTTTTTGAAGCAAAATCAGGATATTCGGGAAGAATATGAATGGCTCTGCAAAACGGTTTTTATACCCGAAGATGAATGCGTTTATCCGAAGAAGCAGGAATTATATCAAATGAAAAGGATTGCGCCGAGACTGCTTTACAAAAAAAGTTTCGCTGCTGCAGCCATCATTGCCGGTTTACTCGCCGGCGCATTGTTTCTCAGCAGAGAGCAACATGATAAAGCCTATACGACAGACAGCAATAAGCCGTTTCAAACATCACAAACTTTTACGCCCAGCAACACAACAACAACCGAACAAGTGGCCACTACCATACAGCCTAATCAACCAAAAGTTGTACCCACTACGGTAAGCCCGTCAGCCCCAGTGCGGATAAAGCGAATGCAAAAGGTGGCTTCGAACGTGGAACAAGGGCTAAAAACCACCGAAACGCCCTTGCCTCATCAAGTACAGCAACAAGAAATAGCGGGTATGGATAAAGCTTCTGAAACGATACCGACTATGGCGTCTCTACCCCCTGCCGACAGCAAAAGCGAAACGCCCCTCCAGGACATTGTAGCGGCGCAGGAACCTGCTACGGTGCAAGCGGAAAGCATCATAGCCATCAATAAACACAAGCAACCCAAACTTTTTAAGGCCATTGCCGGCGTAGTGAAATTCACCCGTAAAGTAAAGCATACGCGTGAAACGATCAGTAATAGCGGACTCACCGTGATGCTCGGCAAACGCAAACTTCTCAATATAAATTAAAAAACAAAAACCCCATTCTATGAAAACAAAACTGTTTCTTTTTCTTTTGCCGATCTGTTTTTACACGGCTTGCACGCGTCACTGTGATCAATATCCGGCGCAAATGAATTATTTTATGTTTGGTCACTTTTACGGAATGTGTTCGGGCGAGCGATGTATCGAGATTTATCGAATTCAAGACAATGCGGTACATGAAGATATCATTGATCAGTATCCGGCCCGCGACGATTTTTATCAGGGCAACTATGTCAAATTAAGCCAGCAATACTATCAGTTAGTGAAGGATTTGCCTGCCGATTTTCCTCCGGGTTTGTGGGCAGAAAGCAACAGCGTCATAGGTGGTCCCGATCGGGCTGATGGTGGCGGACTGTATCTCGAGTACAACTTCAATGGTATGCATCGTTTCTGGCTCATCGACAATAATAAAAATCATGTACCTGCTGCCTATCATGCTTTTATCGACAAAGTGCGTGATAAAATCAGTGTGCTTCCCTAAGTAAAAATTAAAAATTGAAAAACCCATACAATTAAAACAAACAAATCATGAATAAAAAGATGTTTTTTACGCTGTCGCTGAGTTTACTGGTCCTGCATTCGTTTTCTTTTGATAAAAAAGGGGACAGCAATAGCCAAAAAAAGAAGAAAGCCCACCTTTTTATGCAGGCTGAAAGTGATACTGCACGTTTATTGCGAGGCAAGCTTAAAGTGATTACCCGCATCCAGGAAGGGGAGCGTACGCCCGAAAGTGTAGAATTGCGCACCGGGAAAGACAGTATTCGTAAACCGCTTGAAACCAGTTGGTTGACTTTCGATATTGGATTCAACAATTATAACGATCGTACCGATTATGCCGCGTTGCCGGTAGCGACTTTTAACGACCGGGGATTTGTATCGCGACTAAATAATACGCCTGTTGCCGACGATTTTGAATTGCGTTCAGGCAAATCGATCAATATCAATATCGGTATTGTGAAGCAACAATTAAGTGTATATAAAAATTATGTCAATATCGTGTACGGTCTTACCTACGACATCAATAACTGGTCGTACAAGCAACCCCTTAGTTGGCACCAGGGTGATACGAAGCTTATGTCGGGGTACGGAGGGGCATTTGTAACCCGCGACAGTATCACTTACAAAAAGAATAAGCTGGTGACCAATTATCTTCAGGTGCCTTTGCTGCTGAGGTTTGAAACCAGCCCCCGACATCCTAACCGAAATGTATATTTCAGTGTGGGCGGATATTGTGGTTATTTGGTGCGCAGTCATACCAAACAAATCGAGGAGGGCAGCACTACTAAGGTAAAACAACATAACGATTTTAATATCAATAAATTTCAGTATGGCACCCAGTTCGAACTGGGTTATCAGGGATTTTCGGTATATTTCAAAAATAGCTTGAGTACCCTTACGCAATTTGGTACAAAACAATACCCTTACAGTTTCGGCTGTAGATTAACCGGTTTATAGTTTTTTGTCCCGGATATTAGTCTGCCCGCGGGGGTAGGCTTTTTTTTGTTCGATATGGTATGTGTTTCAACCTGTTCAATAAAAAGGTATTTCGGCTCAGCAAGCAGATCGGCAAAATTTATAGGTCTTCCTACATTTCAAAAAATACTTTGCATGTACATTTGCACCCTCAATACCGGGTATGAAAAAAATACTGTACATTTTACTTTTTTTGGCCAACCAGGCGGTCGGGCAAACCAAAATAAGCGGCAAGGTTACTGACACGAAAGGAGATGCATTGATCGGTGTCAATATTGCTGTAAAAAATAGCTATGACGGGGCTACATCAAATGCAAAAGGCGAATTTAGTTTCGATACTTCCGAAAAAGATTCTATCACGATTACCGCAACCTATATTGGCTATCTGCCGCAAGAGAAACGAGTAGCCCTCAATGAAAAAGCCATCATCGTGAATTTTTCTCTTCGCGAAAAAATGAATGAACTCAAGGCTGTTGTCATTAGCGCCGGTTCATTTGAAGCCAGTGATGAAAAAAAAGGTACGGTGCTGAAGCCACTCGATATCGTCACCACAGCCGGGAGTAACGGTGATAACTATGGGGCCCTAAAAACATTACCCGGTGCGCAGCAAACCAACGATCGTGAAGGCTTATTTGTCCGTGGGGGCACAGGGGCGGAAACACAAACTTTTATCGATGGTACCTGGGTGCGTAATGCCTTTTCGGCATCCATTCCCGATCTGGGCGCCAGGGGACGATTCAATCCTTTTATTTTCAAAGGAACCGTATTCAGCACCGGGGGGTATTCGGCGCTCTATGGGCAGGCACTTTCTTCAGCAGTGATTCTCGAAACCATCGATCTGCCCGATCGCTCATCCGGAAATATAAATTTATCATCGGTAGGGGTTGGGGGTAGTTTTCAGCAGTTGTCCAAAAATAAAAACAGCTCCTATGGTATCGGTTATAACTATACGAACCTGACTCCCTACTTTTTACTCGTCAAACAAAATATTCAGTATAAGCAGGCACCCAAGGTTCACCAGATCGATCTGAACTATCGCGTAAAAACCTCCAAGACAGGGATTTTTAAGTTTTATGGATACCTCAATTCCACTGTAATTGATATCCAACGCGATAACGTTACGAGTCTCGATTATGAGATCGACAGTTTGAAATATCAGGATGAATTCGGTATAAAAAATAAAAATGCTTATGCCAATTTTTCGTACCGCGAATATTTTGGAAAGCATTGGAAACTGAATGCCGGGGCCTGTGTGAGCAGCAATCACGATGATATTATTGTAAAGGTGTTGAAGCAAAACGGTGAAATTTCGCAAGACAGCAATTTCAAATATCGCGAGGACCTGAATATCGAAAGCAGCAACATACTGGCCTCGGGTAAACTGGTTGTAGAAAGAGACCTCAGTAACCTCAATACAATTCGCTTTGGGGGCGAATATGTTTACAACCGCGAACAGACGGTAGCCCGTTACCAGCCGCTCGTTTCACTGATCGATTATGTACCTACAGTGCTACAGGAAAATTTTGTCGCCCTCTTTGCAGAAAGTGATATTTATCTTACCAATGATATTGCCGGCAAAATAGGTGTGCGTGGCGAATACTCAGCTTTACTCAATAAAATGAATATTGTGCCGCGATTGTCAGCTGCCTATAAACTTAATCGCAAAGGTCAAATTTCACTTGCCTATGGTATGTTTTACCAAAAGCCTGAACTCACTTATTTGTTTCAACGCACTGATCTCAATTATATGCGTGCCGATCACTATATCATCAATTATCAGTATCAACCGAAAGATCGCTTGTTGCGGATCGAGGCGTATTATAAAAATTATCATGCGCTCATCAAAACCAATGTGCCCGGGGCTTACAAAGGAATTACGAATACCGGGAAGGGATATGCAAGGGGTATTGAATTATTTTACCGCGACAAAAAGCTGATCAAGGGTATCGACTTCTGGGTCTCTTATTCATTGCTTGATACCAAACGCGACTTTCTGAACTATCTTAGCATGGTGCAACCTGATTTTGCTGCCACCCACACCTTTAATCTCGTCTTTAAAAAATTCTGGGTCAAACAAATGTTTGGTATCAATGGGACTTATACTTTTTCATCGGGTCGCCCCTACATCAATTACAACACAGCAAATCCGAATAACCCTGTAGCCGATGCCGCATTGTTTATGACCGACAAAACCATCGCCTATCATAATATCAGTGTTTCGGCCAATTATATCAAAACAATACGAAAAGCCTTTACTGTTTTTGTGTTGAGTGTCAATAACCCATTTGGGTTCAAACAGATCTATGGCTACAATTACGCCCAAAAGGATTTGAATAATAATGCTTATCTGTACAACAAAGCCATCACACCGGCAGCGAAGCAATTTATTTTTTTGGGAATGTTTATGAGTATCGGAATCGATCGTACACAGGAAGCCATTGACAATAATTTATGAGTTTTCGTCTTGGGCACCGAAAAATCTTACGATATTTGCAACTCAATATTTTGTAATTACGTATGAAAAAATTTCTTTTAACCTCTTTCACCCTCTTGATGTCGGTTGTTGTTTTCGCACAAAGTGAGCAATATACCAATGCAATGAAAGCCTATTTGCTCAAACTCAAAGATGCTCGGTCTGCGGAGTCTTTTCAGGCTGCTGCCAATGGCTTTGAGCGTATTGCCGGAAATGAAACCAAAGAATGGTTGCCGAAATATTACGCCGGTTTTTGTTTTGTGATGCAGGCGATGAACACAGGTGATAAAGACAAGGTAGACGGCATACTCGATCAGGCCGACAAACTGATCAGCGATGCCGCACAGATCAGCAACAATGACGAGATCCTTTGTTTGCAATCTTTGGCTGCCAGTGCACGTATTGGTGTCAACCCCATGACTCGGGGTATGAAATACGGTCAGATCTCAGCAGGTTTTCTTGCCAAAGCAAAAGAAATGAATCCCGACAATCCGAGGATCTATTATCTGGAAGGCACATCGAAATTTTATACCCCAAAGGCATTTGGCGGGGGAAAAGATAAAGCCCAGGAAATATTTGAAAAGGCAGTGGTTGCCTATGCTAAATTCAAACCGGCCAACGAATTGATGCCCGACTGGGGCAGCCAACAAACCGTTGAAATGCTGGAAGAGTGCAAGAAGTAGTTGCTGTTACTTTGCAGGATGTATAAAGCTTAACCTTTTTTCGCCGGTTTCCATTTTTTCAAAATCCTGGCGCTGAGTACGCGAATATCTTCTTTAGGACGGCTGCTGGCATCGCAGGCTACTTGCGAGATGGCGTTGACAATTTCCTGACCTTCTACACATTGTCCGTAAACGGTATAGGCACCATCGAGATGTGGAGTACCACCGAGGGTTTTGTAAACCGTTCGTACATCTTCAGGATATTTTACACCGGTACTCGCTTCAAGGTTGTTGAGTTCTTCGTCGCTAAAGGTTTTACCCACCACAATATAAAACTGGCAACCGCTTGATGCTTTTTCCGGATTGGATGTGCGGGCAGCGGCTAGAGCACCCTGCCGGTGAAAATGGGTTGGAAACATAAATTCAGCCGGTACTTGGTAACCAATATCTCCATTGCCGAGTAATTGACCGGTAAGAGCATGCTTGCTGTCAGGGTCACCTCCCTGTATCATAAACTGTGGAATGACACGGTGAAACAAAACGCTGTCGTAATAGTTATCTTTAACCAACTTGATAAAATTGGCATAGTGTTGCGGCACATCAGCAAAAACCTCTACCACAATTGTTCCCTTGCTGGTATTGAATTCAACGAATTTATTAGCCGTTTTTTTGGCAAAAGAATTCTGTGCGAAAGCAGCAATAAGCAGGAGTAAAAATATTTTTTTCATAGAGTAAAAGTAACAAAGACAAGTTCAAATTCCAAAAGAGAAGCCTAAACAGTGAATGAACCATGCATATAAAGGGACTGCGGGTAATAATCATCAATATGATTTTTTACAATTTTAACCGTGTACCTTTGCGCCGTTTTTAATCAGATTTCTCACGATGAACGTTCATTACGGATTAGGCGATCTCCCGGTGTTTAGGCATGCTGTGCTTACGATTGGTACTTTCGATGGTGTACATACCGGACATCGTGCGATCTTGAAAAGGGTTAAAGAAAAAGCAAGGGCGATTGGCGGAGAGTCTGTCGTCATTACCTTTGAACCTCACCCTCGCTTTGTGATACCCTCCGCCGGACAGCCGATTTCCTTGTTGAACACCCTCTCCGAAAAAATTGAGTTGTTCGGGCCACTGGGCATCGATCATCTGGTGGTGGTTGATTTTACACTTGATTTTGCCAATCGGGAAGCCAAAGAATATATAGCCGACTTTCTGGTGGCTAAGTTTCACCCCCATACCCTGATTATTGGTTTCGATCACTTATTTGGCAAGGGAAGGAAAGGCGATTTTCATTTGCTCGAAAGTCTACAATCATCGTTTGCTTACGAACTCGAGGAAATTCCGGTTCAACTCATCGAGCAAAATAAAATTTCGTCTACACAAATCAGACATGCCTTACGGAATGGGGATGTGCAGCGGGCTTCCGTTTTGCTCGGTACCGTTTATGGATTAAGCGGCACCGTGGTCGAAGGTCGGCAACAAGGAAGGGTTTTTGGGTTTCCAACCGCTAATATCGTACCATGCGACCCGCACAAACTTATCCCTGCCCAAGGGGTGTATGTTGTGA